>CALKXO010000117.1 GCA_938003615.1 uncultured Pirellulaceae bacterium
AACCCGTCTTTCTTGCGTCAAGATCAGAGAGGAAAAGCATCAAATGAAACATGAACTGTCGCCAAAATGGGATCTCCTTGCTGACAATTTGACGAGGTCCAAGATCTTTCTTGTTAGCCATCAGAATCACCATCAGACCAATCGAACAAGCTAGGCAGATCAACAGGAAACCCGCGCCGTTGTTACGATTAACATAAGGCCCAAATGGAAAGCCTCCATTGACCAATTCAATGGACCAGTAAATGAATCCCCTTTGACTGGTCAGAGACTGAACCATTCCAAAAAACGAAATAAGGGCGCCATTGATCGTCATGACGGTAAGTAGCAATGTGACTTCGAAGCGCGTGCGAAAATAGCGACAGCCCAAGACCAAGCCAGAGATCGCCAATGTCAACAGACCAACGAAGTAACGCGTGCCTTCATGGGACAGCGAAATCGTTGGAGAAAGCTTGAGGTCAGCGCCCAACTCCTGGTACAGCTCAGTTTGCCTTCCGAGAAAGATGGAAGCAAGGCTCGATGGAAGCTCAAAAAGTTGGAACATCCCGATCAAGATCCCTAGGGCAACAGGTACAAATACGAAAGGCAATACCTGAGTTCTCGTCTGGCGAAGAGCTGTTTCGAACCACCAAATCGCTAGGCAAATTCCGATTGCGATCGCGATCTGCCGTTGAGCCCAAGGGTCGACCGCCCCGAACTCCCACGGAGTTATCGCTAGAATGCCAAGGAGCAGGATGCGCCCCAGCCAAGACAGCCGGTCCAACCAAATCTCGGCTTTTGCGGTGCCAGTTAGTGCCTGCGATTGCGCGAGCGTGGCTTCGAGTGTGAGGTTTTGGGCGTTATTCATAGAGAAATTTGGTAAGTCGAAGCACACCAACCGCGGCAACGCCCACCAGATTAAGTAAGCACCGCCTCAAACGTTCGAGATCAAAGAAACCACCTGCCTGCCCACCCTACAAAATAGTGGGCGAAAAGAGGCGCTTTTAACAGGCTAGACTCTACGCACGGGGCCGCAAAATGTAAAGATAGATCGAAGGGAACGATCCGGCATCTTGGGCCGTATTGATTCTTGATCCAATCGGAAAACCTAAGGTTTGAGGCATTGCGAACCTCAGCACCAACTTGCCCGAACGAGAATGCCGCAGTTTAGGTCGACTGGTAGTTTAGGTCGACTGGTAGCTTGGGGAGGCTGGCAGTTTGGGGCGACTGGCAAGCAGGGGCTGAATAGGTGGGCTGCAGGTTCACCAAAAGTTAGTCGGAGTAACGGCGTCGAGAGGTGTGCGTGTATAGAAAGACGATCGCACCCACCGCAATCAGGCTCCATGGCATCCAGTCCTTCGTGATGATATCTTTTCGGGGGCTCCATATCCACGCGTTTGGCTGACCGCCATATGGCGTCGGTCCGACGGAAGTCGACATTGACGCAAGTTGGGCGGGAGTTGAATTCCTTCCGGGCTGTCGGATCGCCTGAGGTGTTACCGTCGGAGAATTTTGGCCAAGGCCAATTCGCCCTCCACCGTATCCACCATTGGCGGGGCCAGCAAATCTTGACGGCCCAAACCTCGATTGGCTGGAGTATGCGGTGCTGTTGTTGGATGAAACTGGACGGGCAATCGGAGCTCTCTGACCTGCAGCGTTAGGCATCCCCACCGCTTGCTGCGGAGTGCTGAAGGCATACGGATCTGAGCCGGATCGGTATGGATCTTCAAAACCATCAGACTGCAGCATACGCTGCACAAATGGTGGCAGCTTTGCGTCCGGATTAAGTGAAACTCGTTCAAATATTAGCGCTTCTCCACCAAGCACCATCAGCCCGACGCCCAGAGCATAGAAAAAAGATCGCCACATTGAATCGCCCCGATTAAAGAAAAACTCCGTTGCGATCCTTCGCATAAGTACACGCCTCCTTTATCGTCCGTTTCAGCGGGGCTAGAAAGAAAATTCACCAACGCTCACATGAAAAGAGTTGTTGATGGGTAGGTTGTGGCGGACAGTAGGGATTTGATCCTTTTGATTAATTTTCTGGAAAAATGGGACTAACTGCCGACGCAATGGTATGAGGCAGAAATTACAGTCTTTGGACCGTTTGCCCTGCCGAAATTTTTAGATTTAACCTCCCATTATGGGAGCTTGCCCTAAAAGTTGGCAGCATAAAAGACTAAAGTTTATCTCTGCGTTGTCATTCGGATGCACCGATAGGCTCTAGGTCATAAGTTTTCAGACAACATTAGCCGTTTTGGCACTAGCCACGGTTCCTTTTTCAATTGGAAACTTATGGCCGGGTGCTTAGAAACGGTGAGAGGGATCGGGTTGGATGGACTTGGGAAGTTGGATTGACTTCCCAAGTGCTAGGCAGTTTTAGGCAGTTCTTGAATCTGTTTAAGCCCGCCCATCGACACCGACCTCCCCGAACCCTTCCTTCAATTCATACGCTGGTTATCACTTGATGAATACACAACTCGAACTTTCTGGCAATCAACACGTTCTAATCGTGGATGACGATGCAGAAATCGTTGAAACGATTGCTGCAACGCTGCGTTCGCGCGGGATGCAAGTCTCAACCGCCAGCGATGGCAATCAGGGGATCGCGTATGCTGAGACCAAATCACCAGATTTAGTGATTCTGGATTTAATGATGCCACGACGAAGTGGTTTTTTGGTTCTTGAGCGTCTAAGACAGAATAGTGAAACTCAAATGCCGATCATCATGATCACAGGAAATGAAGGCATGCGACATCGAAAGTACGCCGAACTGCTGGGGGTCAACGACTACATCCAGAAACCGTTCACGATGGACCGCCTGCTACAAGCCGTTTCAAAAATCTTGGACGTAAAATAAATATGACCTTGCAAGCTCCCGACCTTGGATTCACCGTAGAACAATTGTCTCCCGAAGAAGGCTGGCACTGTTCTCATTTTTTCTACCAGTTTGACAGGCAAATTCTGGCTTCACTTTCTGAACAGGAGGTTGAGCAAGGCCGAATGGACTTTGTCGCGGCGGTGGATGCGGAAAAAACATCCGCGCCCCACAGAATTCAACTCGGCATTGTCTCGGGACACAAAGCGGATTTTTCGTTGATGATGATGGATCCAGATCCGCTGAAGATCCAATCAATCCATCAGCAAATCCGCGCAGGTAAACTGGGGCCTGCGATCAAGACAACATGGTCTTACGTTTCGATTTCGGAAATCTCTGAATATGTTTTGTCGATCGAAGACTATCGGAAACGCCTTGAGTCAGAGGGAGAAGATGCTTCCTCGGTCGAAAAGAAAGTGGCCGCCTATCAAGGTCGACTGGGGAAAATGAATTACCAGCGACTGACCCCTGATTTTCCTGACTATCCTGTCAGCTCGTTCTATCCAATGAACAAGTGGCGGTATCCGGGAGCAAACTGGTTTACCTTGTCTTCTTCACATCGTCAGAAATTGATGTCCGAACATGCCCGCAGTGGGATAAAATTCGCCGGCAAAGTTTCTCAGTTGATCACCGTCGGTGTCGGCATGGATGATTGGGAATGGGGCGTTACGTTGTGGGCTACCAACCCCAAGCACCTCAAACAGATCGTCTACGACATGCGATTCGATGAGGCCAGTGCAAAGTATGCGGAGTTTGGCCCGTTCTACACCAGCTACCAAGCGACCCCGGAAGCCGTGCTGAAGTTCTGCCTCGTCTAGACTGAACGGCTGCTTCTAAGGCCGCTGCTCCTCTGAGTATTCGCTAATTCTTTGTCCAAATACTACTCTTCTACATGCTGGTCTGAGAGTCAGCTGATTCGTCTTTGAGCTGATTTAAATCTTCCATAATTTTAGTTGCTTCGTCGAGAAATTCAGGTTCGTCCAGTAAATCCATAACGACTTGGCTGTTTAGCAACGCCATCAATTTTTGGCTATCCAGTGGCTCATCGCCGCTAAGGATCTCCTGAATCGAATCGTCTTCTTCAAATTTGCTGATAGCAGCTTGGACCGATGGGTTGTTCTGTAAGTCTTTGATTCGAGGATGGGTTACGATCTGCTTCATTTTTGCCGGATCGCTGATCGTACGGACTGTTTGCTGAATCTCTTTAAACTTGTTCAGCTGCGGGAATTTGACAAACGGGTTGTGATCTTTCAGGGCAGTTCCGATTGCCCCAGATCGCGTCGTTGAGGCGACCACATTCAATTGATAGTTCAATCGTTGTCGAAGATTTGCAGATTCCTCTAGAACTGGAAGCTCTTTTTGCTCCGGGTAGATCATTAAGATCCCTCCCAACAACAGCGCGATTCCGACGGTGGCTTCCGCTCCCATTATAAATAAACCGCCCCACCGATTGAGTCCATCGGCAGAGTTGTTTTTTGAGAGAAAGAATCGACAGAACAACCGCGCGACACAATAGCAAGCGACGACGATCGCCAGTCCGACAGCGCTCAGGGAGATGGCTCGATTCAATAGTCCTGACACAGAAAACCACTCAGTCAGAAATGGTTCCACCGAAGGCGCCCACTGCGGAGCCAAGTAGACTCCCGCGAGAATGCCTCCAATTGAAACCAACGCCCGCGCTGCTCCGGTTCGATAGCCCAGATAGCAGCTAAGGCCTATCGTCGCCAACGCGATTCCGGTCACTAGGTCACCTTTGTAAATACAGACGCCAGCTGGGATGCCGAACAGTAGTAAGCAAGCAAGGAAGATGTGAGCGGTGGGCTCTTTCTGAGCAGTTTGGTTTTGGGACATGATGGAATTTCGGAGAGGGGCGTTTAGAGCGAAGGCATTTGAAGTGGAAGTCGATGGCAAGATTTAGCTCGCGATCTGCATCGCTGTTCGGGTAGTGTTGGGAAGTCTTTTTTTCCGACAGAATTCAGGTTCAGCGGTAACGGTGGTATCAGTCATGGCAGTCGTGAAGGCTGAGTACAGCAACCTGCATCCTTGCTGAATTCCCGTCACGCTCGCGGAGCAGAGGCTCAACGCGGAAGCAGAGAATAGAAATTTATACTCAGCAATGCGATGCACCGCATCGCTAAAGGCGCAGCATCGGATCGGCTCAAGCAATCGTAATGTGCTGACGCGGAAGGCCACTCGATCCGTGAATCAGGCTACGTTCCGACAAAGACCACGTTCCGACAAACAACCCAATGGGGCGTCTGCGACAAGCACTGCGGATCAGCGGTTTGCAACTAACCGATGTCCTTAGTTTCTGATGGGCCAAGTCGACTGGCCTTTTCATTTTCGCGTTTGATGGCGTCATAGACCTCTTGGCGGTGAACAGGGATTTCCTGTGGCGCGTCGATGCCCAAACGAACTTTATCTCCACGAATGTCCACGATCGTAATCATCACATCGTCGCCGATCATGATGCTTTCGTCTCGGTGTCGCGACAAGACCAGCATGGCTGGCTCCTTCAATTAAAAGTGACTGCTTGGCAAAAGGCGAGGTTGCAAACGAATGCCTTTCTTCCCCGCTTCCATAATTTTGAATTCGGAGCAATCCTTTGCCGCATTCAATCCTCACTGCCTTAACGCTAGCAACGGGAACTTCGTACGTATCGGACCGTACTTTGCCAACTTGTTAAAGAAAACGACACAAGTCTGTTTGGAACAGTAGCAACCCTTGGACGGGCGCCCAGAACGACACGTTATAACGATCGCGCAAAACTTTCTTTTGCCGCTTACCCAGAGCCACGTTCCCAATCCGCCCAAAGCACGGCCGTTTCACTAAAGAAACTCCTTTTTAGATACGAAAACACCCGAGTGTTCTAAACAACACTCGGGTGGATTTGAATTGGTTTTGTCCGGACCGAATCTAAGCGGCCAACATTAGCTTGCCCTTAAGCACTCTTTCGAAGGCGAGTCGGCAAAGTGGTCAATTCGTAACGCATTGGTTGCGGATCAACAGTAACTACTTGGCAACCGATACGGCGATCAAGGTTGATCACCAAGGGCGCTCGCATGTTCAGCGTCAAAGTGTCCTCATCGCGACTTACCACGCCCAACACATAGGCTTGCTCGACGGAGCTAAGCTGCAGTGATTCGACATCCTTGGGCTCAAGGCGTACCTGATAGTCTTCTACGAATCGGCGAGGTGAAACGACTGGCAGCGCAATGTCAGAGTGCTGCATGCTCTGCAGCCAAGCGACAGCCGAGTTGTCGGCATCTGCCAACAGGACCCAGTGGCGGCAATCCTCGAAACCCAGCAGACCATTGCGGAAGAACAGGATGTCATCCGGCTCAATTTCAATACTCGCGAATCGTGTGGTATGGATTTTCATAACGGATCACCTGTGCCAAGACATTCTGTCTCGCTGGAAATTAAAATTGGGGGACATCAACCGGTAATGACAACAAATACGTCTATTCTCATGCCGTCAATGGTATAACAGAGCGCGAATAGACCGGTTTTCCCCGATGTTACTTTCATCGGACTCTGCTTGGACTGGATTTAACAAAAGCATTGAATTCTTTAATTTTTCTCCTCCAAGCATCCCCATCGGCTCAAAAGACAGAAACAATACTGCTATCAGATTCCTCCTGGACAGCAAATTATGGCTACCTATCCAACCGCCACCCTGCCCTTCCTACTTATAAGTCCCCGATATTTTATCAGGACCCGATCTTTGCGATTTGTGGGGTGCTGGATCGCCGCATTTGGGCTGCTGCTTTGCGGCGGGGCTAACTCGCCAGTGGCCCTTGGGCGCTGCCAGACGACCATTGGTGTTCCGGTAGATGCGAAACCGCCAGAAGATGCTTCCGCGACGACCAGTGTCGAGCAGCTATTTGAAAACTTGCAGAGTGAGAAGTTTCAGGTGCGTGAAAATGCCACCAAAGAGCTTGTCGAACGCGGGGCTATGGTGCTGCCTGAAATTGCGAAACGCTATTTCTCAGCGCCCCCTGAGACCGTGTATCGGATTCGCAAGATACTCGAAGGCGTTGGTTCATCTGGCGACGAGCAAACCTTTTTGCGCGCGACCAGTTTACTGCTGACGCTGTATTCCAATGGCAACCAAGAGATGGGCGAACGCATCGAACGCTTGAAAGCCGACTGGCGAAAACGCCGCAAGGAAGAAGCGGTCAAAGTAATCGTTGCCTCTGGTGGAAAAGTTGTGTCTGCCTTCAATACGCAACCCCAGCTTCGGCAGGCGCTAGTGTTTCGACGAGAAAGAAGCGCCCTCTCCTTCCAGAGCGAAGAAAACGAAGCCGCAAAGCCACGAAAACTTGACGTTGACCAGCAAAAAGAAGTTGTCGCAAAGATTATGGCGAACTCGGCTGAGGACAACCGCGACTTCATCCTCGAGAACGCGCAGACAAAAAATTCGCAACAGCCGAATGTACTCCAGTACACTTCTCGTCCAACGCAGCCAGTTTCGATCCAGTTTCCCAAGGGCTGGGTGGCGACCGAAGAGGTGCTTTCCAAACTAGGTGAACTCGATGGGCCCGTCGCGCTGGAATTGCACGCCACAGAAATGAATAACAACCATTGGCGTGAAATCAAAAATCTGGCGCCCATCATCTCGGTCGATTTGGACGCGGTTGAGCTTCCTGAGTCTGCCACCACAGCATTTCCAATAGACGTTCGAGCCATCAAGCTGAGCAACTATTCACTTGATCCGACCTTCTGTAAGTCGCTGGGACAATTTTCTTCGTTGGGCGTCCTGCAACTCTCCAACTGCAAACTGAACACCGAATCAGTCTCGGCTTTGAATCAGCTCAAACGCGTTTCTACTATTCCGGTTTCTTTCGAGGATACGAAAGTTGATGCCCAATCAATCTCATGGCTGGCCAAGCTAAAGCGGGTTCGAGCGATTGCGATGAGAAATGTTCAGGTTTCAACAGCCGGGGTGAGCGAGTTGGAGAAGTTGCCCCAGATCAGTTCCCTGAAACTCTCGTCGATGTCAATTGACAAGGAATTCCTAGAGAGCGTGGGGAGGATGAAACGGCTGGCGCAGCTTGAACTGCGCGGTTGTGAGTTTGATATCGCTGCTTTTCGTCGGTTGGAATCAACGCGGCGGGTTCGCATAGATTTTCAACCGAAGGCTTTCCTCGGGGTTGGCCCCCAAGGGGGGGGCAGGTCGGACCAAGTTGGATGTCAGATCGCCTATATCGCGCCAGGATCCGCGGCAGCAAGCGCGGGCATAAGCGTTGGAGATGTCATTCGGGCCATTGATGGCGATCCTGTCAAAACATTCCATGAGGTACGTTTAAGGATCGCGCAGTATGATCCGGGAGAGAAAATGGCGATGAAGGTTCAACGCGGTGATAAGGAACTTGAGATCAATGTCGAGCTGGGTAAGAATTCCGCGTCGGATCGTTAACAGACTCTATTGGTTTGTCAAAGCTGAAACGATCAGTTAAGCGTAGTGGATTTCGCCAGAAATCCTTGGCTGAATAGGAATTCTGGCGAATCCCACTAAATGTCAACTCAACTCTGAAAGACCACGCGTTTAAGCTGCCTCAATTTTCATCCTCACCTCTTGACGAAATTGTTGCCGTCCCGCACACCTGGACGCTGTTTCCATGACAAATAAAGTAAAGCTTGATATGAAACCGATCATCTACTTTTTCGTTCTGCAATCTGTGGTCGTGCTGGCGGCGTTGCTGTTTCCACCTCAGACGGCTCAAGCGTTCCAAGCAGAAGTGCCCTCCGACGCCGCGCCTCCAAACATCGTCGTCATTTTTATCGATGACATGGGCTACGCGGACATCGAACCCTTCGGCGGAGCGATTAAAACACCCTATTTGAACGCGATGGCAAGTCGGGGGTTGCGATGCACTGACTTTCAGGTCAGCGCCGCTGTTTGTTCGGCATCGAGGGCCGCTCTACTGACGGGGTGTTATCATCCGCGCGTCGGAATCAATGGGGCGCTAATGCCCAATTCGACGACTGGAATAAGCAGCAGTGAAACTACAATTGCGGAGATGCTAAAAAGTAAAGGTTACGCGACGGCGTGTTTCGGTAAATGGCATCTTGGACACCAAGCTCAATTCATGCCAACGCGACATGGATTCGACGAGTATTTTGGGCTGCCGTACTCCAACGATATGTGGACACGGAATCCGGTTAAGTGGAAAGGAAAGCACGCCAGCGGGCACGTGGGTTGGACCACCCTGCCGCTGATCGATGGCACAAAAGTCCTGATAGAAGACGTTACGCCAGAAGATCAAGCGCAACTGACTACTTTGTACACCGAACGCGCCGTGGACTTCATTGACCGCAACTCCAAAGAGAGTAAGAAGCCATTCTTTCTCTACGTGCCCCATTCCATGGTACATGTACCGCTGTATGTCTCTGACAAATTCAAAGGCAAAAGTGATCAAGGGCTTTACGGCGATGTCGTAATGGAGGTCGATTGGTCAGTAGGACAGATCACCGACGCGCTCGAGCGAAACGGCGTCTTGGACAACTCGCTAGTGATTTTCACCAGCGACAACGGCCCGTGGCTGAGCTACGGTGAGCACGGGGGAAGCGCCCGACCGCTGCGAGAGGGTAAGCAAACAATGTTCGAAGGCGGTTGTCGCGTTCCCACGATCATGCAGTGGCCCAAGACAATTCCTGCCGGATCGACCTGTGATCAATTGATCTCCTCGATCGATCTGTTGCCCACATTCGCCGCGATTACGGGGGCTGACCTTCCTCAGGAAAAGGTTGACGGAGTTAACATTCTGTCTGTGCTCAAGGACCCTCAATCGCCGTCGCCACGTAAGACGTTCTGCCACTATTTTTACTCGGGAGAGCTTCATGCGGTGCGGGACGGGCGTTGGAAGCTTCATTTTCCTCACCGCTACGTTACGCTTGATGGCAATCCGGGTGGACAGGACGGTGATAGGGTGCGGTATGCCAGCAAACGGACCAAGATGGAGCTCTACGATCTGCAAAACGACGTTGGAGAGACCACCAACGTCATTGCCGACCATCCTGAGATCGTTGATCGCCTCAATCGTTTGGCAGACACGATGCGGTCGGACCTTGGCGATGCCTTGCAAGATAAAAAGGGCTCAGGAGTTCGTCCGGCGGAGCGCGTGATCGTTGTCAAATAAGTTTGTCTACGTGATCTTGACGATTTGATCCTGCCGGATGATATTAGTGCGTCAGTTTACCACCGATCGAAGATCCAGCATGTCCGAGTGGGCGTGTTGGAATTGGAACGTCCGAATGATAACGTCGGAACGGGGGTGAACATGCCACCGCCAAGGGCAGACATTCTTTCAAGCGACTCAGCCCGAGTGGCGGAATTGGCAGACGCTCAGGATTTAAAATCCTGTGACCTTACGGTCGTGTGGGTTCAAGTCCCACCTCGGGTACTTCGGTTTTTGCTTCTTCAGCTTCTTGCTACCGAAGGCAAATTCCTTCTCGTACAACATCTGTACAACAGTATTGGCTTTGCGTGGCATTTATATCGCTACCCGATGTCTGCCCCGTCGGTACTATTCCCCGTTGCATTTTTTTCAACGGAGAACAGCAGTGGCGAGCTTACGTCAGAATGCGAAGACAAAGAACTATCTCGTTTCCTTCCGCTTTGGCGGTCGGTAGTTTACCAAATCTCTTCAGACCACCAGCAGACGTGCTGCGGTTGCTCACGTGGCTCGCGTGGAGGAAACGATTCGCCTGCTGAGGTCGGGGAGGATTCAAATTCCAACGGCCGCCGATGCTGGAGATTTTATTCTGTCCGATGGTCGGGCTACGAAAAACGAAAAGTTGCCGAAGCGAGTGGCGCTTCGTTCGATGTTCGAATTCTATGAAGCCGGGCTTCCGATCGGTGCCAAAGAAGAAGAAACGTTGAAGGGCGAGAGGCGCCACTGTGAGCATCTTTTGCGTTTGATTGGCGGTTCTCATTGGTCACAGAGTTGGGGACTCACGCCGTCCAAGAGTACGTCTTGAAGCGGGCTGAGGAGAAATGGAACGAGCGTCGAATCAGTCCGCGGACGATCAAGAAGGAACTAACGACGCTTCGGCTCATTTGGAACTGTTGCAAGGATCGAGGGCTAATTTCTGGCGGAACGCCCACTCGCGGCGTTGTCTTATCGAAGATGGCGGAGAAGCCACGGTTTATGACGATGACGGAAATTCAATCGACGATTGAACGAGGGAATATTTCAGAGGCGGAGGAACGGTTGTTCTGGGAGTCGCTTTTCCTCAGCAAGGCTGAGACCAGCGAACTGCTGGCCCACGTGAAAGAAAATGCCAAATACCGCTTCATCTACCCAATGTTTGTCTTCATCGCTCACACGGGCGTCAGACGCAGCGAGATGACGCGTTCGCGTGTCGATGACTTGAACTTTGAAAGTGGCGTAGTTTTGATTCGAGAAAAAAAGAAGAGTCGCGTCAAGTCTGTAACCTATCGGCACATTGAAATGTCACCGCTGTTTGAATCAGTCATGCGTGAATGGATTTCAACCCACCCTGGCGGTCAACATACTATTTGCTTTTCAGAAGAGAACGCTGGAAAGCGCGGCGAACCATTGACCAACGACGCATCAAACCACCACTTCGAGCATACGCTCACTGTCTCGCGGCTAGATTTCTCTGACCGATTGGACTCGCAAGTCCATCATGATTCTGTACGTGGTCTCCCGACCACGCCACTCTCCATTTGGGTTCATATGGCGATTGGCAGTTAGGAATTTACCTAAAAACTGATATTTGAGTAATCAGTGGAATTTCGGAAACTATTGAGACGAATTGATAGTCTCGGAGAAAGAAGATGACTGCTGTACTCGAAGAAGTCGCGCCAGAGCATTTGGC
>CALKXO010000118.1 GCA_938003615.1 uncultured Pirellulaceae bacterium
TTGTCGCAGCCCGTTGGCCGTAAAGTCACTTTTAGGCACTGCAACGTCGCCCGAATCGCAGGCCGTTTGCGAGAGAAGGATCACGGCAACGATTGCCGCCATCGACGCAAAAAATTTCAGTCGTGAACTCATTGGTTTTATTTCATTGATCGAGTGGACTAACGGACTAAAAAACTAGTGCAGGGCACACGCAGGGGAAGTTGTCGTTAGTAAGTCTATTGCACAAAGACGATTCGGGCAAAGACCGGTTCTACTTTCCGCCTGGCACAATATTTTCAAATTCAAGGAACGCAAATACAAAATGGACCAGTAGCACAAATAGGGTCGCCCACAAAATCGTGCGCGTGACACTTCGGCTGACGTCCGTGGAGGACTGCTTGGGAGACATGCCACCGTGGTAGGCAATCACGGCTATCCCAAAACCGCTACAGAGCAGTTTGGCCAAGAGCCAGCCAAAACCTCGAAAGAAGAACGCCTCTGGCTCCTCAAGGCCTCGATGAAAATAGTAGTGCCAGAAACTGGCGCCGTGATCGGCGTGTGTGAAAATGAACACAATCAGGCTGACCAACCGCGCCGCCAGAAACGAAAGAAACGTAAGCACGGGAGCACAGATTAAGAACGACCAGATGATTGGCGTTAGCAGATAGCGCTTCGGCGAGACGCCAAAGGTTGTCATGGCGTCCAGTTGGTTTCCAAACTGCCTCCCACCGATATCGGCCGTAACGGCAGCCCCGCACCGCGCCGCGATCAGCACGCAAGCCAGAACGGGAACAAAGATCCGGTAGGTTGCAAAACCAAGCGCGGTCAGTAGGTCCTCGACCAACAACGGTTCGGTGTAGGCGCTGTAGGGCAGAAACTTAAACGTGAAATAGGTCGTCACAAACCCACTGATAAGGCCAGCTGCCACCAAATATAAACAGGCCGTCGGTCCCATCACAAGCATCAGGAAATGCCAAAAATACCTTAGCCCCCAACGCGGGTTTTTCCACAAGGGAATCAGCGCAGGGACGCCACCGATGAGCGCGGTGAACGATTGTGTTGTTCCGACGAAAAATCCGGTCACGCGCCCTTGCAGGCCCGACAGCAGCGGAAACTCATCGACTTCTTCGCTCTTACGTACTGTGGTCGCCATCGGCTGAAGCGCGTCTTCGATGTGTTCCCATTGGTCGCGCGGCATCTCGGAGAGCGACTGCGTTTCCGGATTCAACAGGAACACTCGATCGGCAATCGGCATCAAAGAACGGTAGTCGTGCGTCACGATGATCGACGTTTTGCCATATTGTTGGTGAGTTTGCTCAATTAGTTGGGCAACTTGTTTCCCCGTGAGCGGATCGAGGCCTGAAGTAGGTTCGTCATAGAGAATCACTGACGGGTTAAACATCAGCGTGCGGGCAAGTGCCAGACGTTGGCGCTGTCCGCCTGAGAGCCGCGAGGTAGGGACGTTCGCCGGCACACGCAGTTGATCCAGTAATTGGCTGGACGTTTGCTTAAGTGGTTCGCCCGCCGCATTAGATTTTGCAAAGCTTAGATTCTCGGCGGGTGACATTTCGTCAAACAGAGCAAAGTTTTGAAAGACGACTCCTGAATCGCCGGCATTGGCTGACCGGTCTGCGATCAATACTTCTCCTTGAACACGAATCGCCGCTTCAAACGTATCGGTCAAGCCGGCGATCATTCGTAGTAGTATCGATTTTCCGACGCCACTAGGACCAACGATCAGCGTAATCTCATTGGCAGCAAACTCGACCGAAACGTCGTCGAGCAACTGTCGCTTTCCGGCTGTCACACTGACGTTATTCAAACTGACGGCTTGCCCGGTGTTCGCCGCGGCTGCTTCTGCGGCCTGATTACTCATCATCGCCTCTTGTTTCGCCATCGCCTGCTGTGGTCCCATCGCCTTTTGTTACCCCATCGCGGCGATTTGGTTCACCGGATCGATCCGTCGACTTCAATTTGCTGCTCCGCTTGGTAAATCCAATAGGGAATTCGGCGTCGTCCATGGCAAAGGTCAGGGCGAGTTCTCTTACGGGTTCACTCGAAGTGTTCTGTTGGGCTGCGGTGCTGGGTTTTAGGACCAACCACCGGTCGTCTTTGTGCAGCACCCTGTTGCGTAAGACCCTAGCGAATTCGTCGGTAATTTTGCCGTTGGGGGAGCCGAAGAGCGCCTGTCCGATGCTAGTGATCGTCGATTCAAGCCGGCTGTTGGCGATTTTCATCGCGCAGCGCGCTTCGGTCGACCGCCATGTTTCCTCGATTGACTGTCTCAGATCGGTATTGTCGACGACTGCTTTTTGAAAAACGTCTTGGAACAGCTTCTGAACCTCCTGATCGGAGAAAAACTGACGGGCGACGCTAGAGACTTTCTCGGTCACCTTTCTGTTGGCCAGTACACGCGCGATCATTCTTTGCTGTATCTCAACGACGTCTTCGAAGTGAGTCTCAAAAATCGGGATGGCTTTGTTCTGAACGAAACGGTCAAACTCGCGCTGCGAGAGCTTTTTGTCCGGCAGCGGTGACTGATCGTAGAGAAAACGCCATCCAAATCGCCAAACAGATACCTCTTGCCAGATTTCTTGGCCGATTTCCTCAACCAGTGGCGACGCCTCTTCTTCAATGATTGGCCAAACCTCAGCTTGGATCACGGGCAGGAGTTCGCGCTCGATGACATCGCGCTGGTACCGCTTCGCGATAGCGTTGACGGAGTCTTGCCGTTGCTCCAATTCGTGGACGACGCCGTCGCGAATCAGGCGAGCGGAATCGACGATGGTCTTTTTGATGACCGGCCGGAACTGCTCGACGAGGTCTTCTTGGTGGTCTTTGTAGGCCGTCAGGATCAGTTGAGAAATCTCATCGCGCATCGCTGGGCTGAACATTGTTTTGACGACCCACGCTGGAGACTGGTTGGTCTCATTGAGTTCAACAGTGGCGTCGCCCCCGATTGGAGGACTACCGCTAAAAAAAGTTACTGTCGCACGTTTTACCCATGCGATCCGAGCAGGCTTTCGCTTGGACTTGGTAGGAGTACTTTGGGTATGGGCGCTTTGGGTATGGGCGCTTTGGGTTTGTGGCGATTTGGGTGTGTCTTGTTCCAGAGCCGTAACCATTCCGACAGGTTCCAGCACGCCATCGATTTCGATAAATAATGGGTCTCCAATTCCAATAACAACATGGTATGGAGAAACAAGATCGACGGATGATCTTTGAGCGCCGACGTAGTGAACGAGTTTCTCGACCGCTTGGGGCGAAATTGAATTGGACTGCCTGACCCCAATCACGATCGAAGCGATAGCGCCGACCCAAATTAGGATCCCCACGACTAGCTTGATTTCTGGATTGTTTCGCATGATCGTTATAAGCGGTATCAACGGGGCAAAATTGGTTGAATTCAAAAGAGTGCTGTCAAAGAGAAATACCTAGCATTTCAGGGGAAAGTTTTAGGAAACGTCGGGTAAGGCGCAGTGAAGATTCATTGGTCTAATTCCCTTGTTATTGAACACGACACTTGAGAGCGGTGAGACAGTGAAAGCGAAAAGTAGTTAAACGCTTTGTAAATCGGGGGTTTGGGAGGAGAATATGCCCTGAAGATAAATAATTGACAACCATCAAGCAGGCAAAAACGTAATCACGGTGGCAATTGGAGAGATCGGCTGTCTTGTTGAGGCTGAACAATTGAATTCCCCCCTCATTTGAGTACCATGTAAAACCCCATCCTAGTCGAGTTTCGAGCCTACTCGTGTAATTGAAACTCGTTGGCAATTTCCCTCCCTCCTCAATTTCTCTCCCTCCCACCTTCATCTGAGCCATAATGTTACCGCTTACTGCGTAAAAAACGCAACCGGCTGGGTAACTGAAGTGGTCTCGCCAAGTACTCTAATAGCCGACCGTTAGTTTCCTATGCTAAAGCCAGCCTCCGTGCCGCCGTCTCCAGATAAATTGTCCAGCGAACCAAAGTTGGTTAGTCTTCTAAGAGAATATCGCCTGCCCATCCTTTTGGTGGCGCATGTGTTGATGTTCTTGGGAATCTACTGGCTCGCATTTTCTCTGCGATTTGATTTCAATATTCCTCCAACGTACTTAGCCTTTCTCAAGGCAACGATTCCGCTTATGGTTGGAATCAAAATGTTGGTGTTCTTTTTTATGGGGTCGATCCACGGCTGGTGGAGATACGTTACGTTTTCAGACTTCATTACGCTATTGAAAGCTTCGGTCGCAGCGACGATTTCCATCGTGTTGGTCGACCACTTCATCCTTGGTAACCTGCAGATTCCTCGAGGCGTCATTCTCAGCGATCTGATACTCACCATCGTCTTGGTCGGAGGGTTGCGATCGATTTCACGTGTGTGGGATGAACGCATTGCCATTTTCCACTCATCACGCAACTTGGACCGGGCGCTGATGATCGGGAATGAATTCACTGCCGCAAAAATGGCTCATTTGATCAACTCCCAACCGAATAATAAGACTCGGATCGTCGGGTTGGTGTCCGCCAAGAAGCTACCCGGAAAGAAAAGACGTTTTAGCGATATGTTGGTCGTGGGAGCGGCTAGCGAACTGAAAGAGCTGGTTGAACATTACCGCGCCAGCACTGTGTTCGTCCCCAGTGGTTCACTTCCCGCAAAAGTGCTGCGTGAGCTATTGGATGTCGCTTCGGAGCGTGAGTTTAAGGTGAGGGTTGTTTCTCCACTGGATCAGTCTTTGGCCGGCACCAGCAAAATCCCAATGCGTGATGTGTCGGTGGAGGATCTTTTACGTCGTGATCCTGTGTCGCTTGATACTACGGCGATTGAGTCTTTGATTGCTGGTAAGAAGATCCTTGTGACAGGAGCTGGCGGTAGCATCGGCTCAGAACTTTGCCGTCAGATCACAAAATTCAAACCTGCTTCTTTAGTACTGTTGGGACGCGGTGAAAATCGAATTTTTCATATCGAGAGGGAACTCAAAGCCAATGAAGATATTGGTGAACTGATTCCGCGCATCGCCAGCGTCACGGATTTGTCAAGGATGGAGGAAGTGTTTGGCACCTATCAACCTGACGTTGTTTTCCACGCGGCGGCTCATAAACACGTCCCGCTAGTGGAAGCGAATGTCGGCGAAGCGGTTCAGAACAATATCTACGGGACCAAAGTGGTTGCCGACATGGCGGTCAAACATCACGTTGAGCGATTTGTGTTGATCTCGACTGATAAATCGGTGAACCCGACAAGTGTTATGGGATGTACCAAACAGATGGCCGAACGCTACTGTTTGGCATTGGGCAGCGAGCCCCAGATCGGCACGCGCTTTATCGTGACGCGATTCGGCAATGTGTTGGGTTCGGCTGGTAGCGTGATTCCTGTCTTCCAACAGCAGATCCAAAATGGTGGCCCTATTACGATCACCGACAGTCGGATGACGCGTTTCTTCATGACGATCCCTGAGGCCAGTCAGCTGGTTCTTCAGGCCGCAGCGATGGGACAGGGCGGAGAGATCTTCGTTCTGGAAATGGGGCAGCAAGTCCGTATCGAAGATATGGCACGCGACCTGATTCGTCTTGCGGGATTACAGGCGGACTCGATAGATGTCGTCTACACAGGGATTCGTCCAGGAGAGAAGCTTTACGAAGAACTCTATTATGACGACGAAGAGGTGATGAA
>CALKXO010000119.1 GCA_938003615.1 uncultured Pirellulaceae bacterium
TTTCTGTCGCTAAAGCATCCGATGTATCGAACGCGGTTTGTGGCATGGGAGTGATCCCCAACACTTGGAGCAATCCGATGCGCGGTGCGGCGAGGTCTGCAATGGCCAGCACGAAAATGGCGAAAACGAAAGCCAGCGCGCCGGCTGTAAAACGCCACGAGCCAAACGCGGAAGGCTCAGGCGCCGATTCCTCTCGTGCGGGCGTAGGACGATAAAAGTGAGCAGTCATCAGGGCTAACGCTAGTAGTCCAATGGCCATCGCCATCGAGGCCATCGCCAACGATCTTCCCGAGTTTTTGGAGGCCTCTTCACTGGCCAGCGGCGTGTTGGTTTCAGGCGAAGACACCAAGGGTGTGGTCTTGGGTAGCTCCGCCAACAGGGTTGGCTGGTCGGACTCGCTGAAACTGTACATTGCCAGCGAATGCGCTGTGAGTAGTTGTTCGGTTGCGCTGCCGCCAAGCAACTGAGTCACCTCATTCATGCGCGGCATGGGAGTTTGTCGCGCGTCGATGCCGGTTGATTGGGTTGAGAGTTTCTGATCGGCCAAGCCCATACTCAGGCTGTCATCGATCAAGAAAACCAAACGCGAGTCCTTAGTTAGCCGTGTTTCGGAGCGTTTGCCCGGGTTGAGTACAAACAGAATCAGCGCGCCGATGGCAATTAGGCGGAGCGCTATCAGCAAGGTCGCCGCCGGTCGGTTCAAGTCAACGGAGTCCTTGCGGTATAGCCATAATGTCCACGCGATCAGCAACACAAATACCGCTACAGCAGCACAAATCTGCCACGTCATCCCCAGTGGCACCACAGGTTGGAGCTCAAAGTAGGTGCGTGTGTCGGTTTGCAACAGCATTGTGGATAGATCAAGCATGATGAAAGGAAGATAAGTATGCCAACAGAGGCTCGATCGCGAACACCACTAACAGCAACAACAGGAACAATCGGCTGAGTGACGAAGCTGGTTTTAAGTCGGGTTCCGGATTGAACTGGTTCCAGTTGACCCACGTTGGCTGAACCGACTTAAGATGGGTCAGCAATTGGCCGGGCGGGATGGTTTCAAGGTTTCCTTCAGCCGGGTCCGCATTGATCGCGACTCTATCGACAGCCCAAGCGCCGCTGGTCTCTTGGAACCAAAAATCGTAGACACCAGGACGCGTCAAGTTGGCTCGACCTGCCGGATTGTACGTCGGTAATGTGGTTTGCAAAAACTGGCTCGCATCCGTTGCCACAAGTTCTAAATCACTTGCTTCGCGCTCCTCTGTTCCCGGCACTGGAGAAAGCAAAGTGGCATCTGACAGGAACTGGCTGACATCTTTTGTAAGTTTTATCGGCGTTGAAAGTGTCAGGTCAGACGTCCGGTGCTTGCCGCTGGCCAAGTAGTCTTCCAGCAGTAGTAAGACCGGGAGAAAGGTCGCGTTTCTTGACCAGTTGTTCCAAATCGGACCCGCCGTAGTGGTGCACACGACAATGCGCCCGTCTCCGTAACTGCTTTCCACCATCAGCGGTCGGCGCTGATCCCCGCGCACCGTCGCGATGATCTTCGAGTTTGCCGGCGGCGAAAGCAACCACTCACGGGTGGGGACAATCGTTTTCTCAACGTTCACTAAATCCATCAGCGAGGTTTTCTGGTTCAGCACTGGAGCAAAGACAGGATGAGACAGCGCCGAAAAGTCGGCCGACGTGGACTGTGGGGCTTCTTCGACGTCTACCGTCTGTTCAAGCTCTATCGGAAAGATTCCTTGTCCATTGCCGAACAGCGTGTTGTAAAAAGTGAGGTTCGATTTGGGGCCAAGGAAGTAAGCCAGCCCACCTCCCGCCTGAGAAAATGATTGGAGGGAGCTCACCGCAGATTCGTCTAGCGCATCGATGTCCAAAAGGAAGATGACATCGTATTGAGCCAATACTGCTGGACTTGCATCGCGAAGAAAAGACTTGGGTTGAACTTCGGGGGCAATCCCTGTTAGCTGATTCGGATTGAGTGCTAGGCTAACGTAAGAGGCATGTTTCTGGTTGGCATCGTCGATCAACAACACCCGGGCTTTCTCATTGATTGTGATACAGCTGGAACGACTGTTGTCGATGGCGATAGCGTCATCCGGGATGCGGACGGTGATGGCGTGCTGTCCGGGAGAAGTAAAGTAAACCGGAAACAGTCGAGTCACCGTTTCTTTTGCTTCGATCCTCTGAATGAATAGCGCGGGCAGATCTTCTGTTTTCTTGACCAGCCCCGAAGGCGAGTTTGCTTGGCTGAACGTGTCTGTGCTGATGAGCGCCCGAAGCTTATTAATCGGTGAATCGGAGAGGTTGCGGATTTTGACTTCCATCATCAACGGCGTGTTCGCAACACGGACATTGCTGGCGGGTTGCAGATCGACCACCGCGAGGTTGGGACTGTCCGCGCTGGCGCAATTGATTAACTCGACCGCGCCGCCTGACTCTTTGATGGTCAGCAAGTCCGTTTCGATATCACTAGTTAGCTCCCAGTCTTTGGAGCGAAAATCAGAAAGGACGTAGAGGATGGGATTTTCATCTGTACGTTGTCTGGCGATCGCCGAGATCTTCGAGATGATGGAACGTCCGTCAACAGCCAACGCCGAAGGAGCAAGATTCCCTTTTGCTTCGTCTAGGAGACTGCCGAAGGTGCTATCCACCAAACGGTTGTCTAGATCTAAACGTACTCCTCCATCGCGGTTGGGAGACTCCCCGGCAGAGAATCGCACGAGTGAAAATTTTTGATTTTGCCGATTGGAGACACGGCCCGCAATTGACGTCAAAACATCTTTTGCGTGGTCGAACGCCGAAGACGAGGTAGCACTTGCGTTGGATGAATTGCTTCTTTCGCCTTTGTCCGTCATCGAAAAACTGTCATCCAATAACACATAGTGATGAGTCGAGCGTCCTCCCAAGATTCGGGTGATGCGATCTTCTTGACAGCCCGCTTGCGATATCAGAAACAGCGCCAAAAGTAAAGCTGCGACACGCGTCAGTAGCAATAACATCTGCTTCAACCACACGTAGTTTCTACTTTGCTTCTGACTCTTGAGCAGGAACTCCATCGCGGCAAACGGCACCCTCTTATATCGCACCAGATTGATCAGATGGATCAATACAGGTAACAGCACTGCGGCGGAAACGAGTCCCGCCCAGACGCTGGCAGATGATGTGAAAAGGTTGTCGAGCATCTAAGGTGGTTTTCGGTGTTCGGTGTTCAGTGTTCAGTGTTCGGTGTTCAGTGTTCAGTGTTCAATTCTTAATTCTTAATTCTTAATTCCTAATTCCTAATTCCTAATTCCTAATTCCTAATTCCTAATTCCTAATTCCTAATTCCTAATTCCCACTCTCGCGGAAAGGAATTGGGCGAGGACGGCGTCCAGTGGGTCACCGGTTTTTACGAGAGCGTATTGGACTGCAGATTTCGCGCAGCCGCGACGAAGTTCGTCTAGGAACTCAGTGAGCGCCGAGAGATAACCCGCCTTGAGCGCTTTTGGATTGCAGTTCACCGTCGTATCAGATTCCATATCCTGAAACTTCGTCGGTCCAGTGTACGGAAAATCGATTTCGTCGTCGTCCATTACGTGAAAAACTAACACGTCATGCCCGCGCTGCGTCAGCAAACGGAGGCTTTTGAGGGTTGCCGCAGTATCGGAAAGCAAATCAGAGACCAGAATCACCATCCCGCGCTTGGTCAGTGATTGGGCGGCGCTAGCGAGAATCTTGGTCATGTCGGTCTTCGCCTCCAGCGAGGCCGCGTCCAACACCGACATGATCGAATGCAACTGATTCTTGTTGGACATTGGCTTCAGGCGGCTCCGGATTTGGTTGTCGAACGTCATACAGCCAACGGAATCCTGATTGCGGAGTGCCAGATAAGCCAAACATACGGCAATGGTTGCGCCATATTCGAACTTGTTTAGGTGTCCTTTACCAAAAGTCATGCTGTTGGAGATATCCACCAACAGATTGACCTGCATTTTTTCGTCCGACTCGTACTGCTTAATGTACAAGCGATCCTGCCGCGCCCAGACCTGCCAATCAACGTGACGGAGATCGTCGCCGGGCGTGTACTGGCGATGTTGACGAAACTCAACCGATTGGCCGAAGTGGGGACTGCGATGCATGCCCGACAAATAGCCCTCGACGACTTGACGAGCCCGCAGATCCATCCGGGCGATGCGTTTGATCGCTTCAGGATGTAAAAATCTTTTGGAATCGGGCATCGGAAGTCAATTCGTCTTCTTTGGCAGGTGTGAACTGGATCAACTGGTCGATGACATCGTCGGAAGTCACCCCATCGCTTTGCGCTGCAAAATTAACGGCCAACCGATGGCGTAAAACAGGTTTGGCGAGTGCTTGAATATCATCGGTGGTGACGTGAGTGCGTCCATGCAACAGCGCTCGAGTCTTGGAACCGAGGATCAGAAACTGAACGGCGCGCGGTCCGGCGCCCCAGCCAACTTGATCGGAGATGAAGTCAGGAACACCTGCACTGCCGACGCGCGTCTGACGGACCAGCGTCAGCGCGTAACGAACGACATGATCCGAAACGGGTACGTCCCGCACGATCGCTTGCAACTCACGAATCTCTTCTGCGCTCAAGACAGCTTTTACGTCGTTGCTCTGTCGCGACGTTGTCCGGCGGGCGACTTCGAATTCGTCATCGAAGTTCGGGTACTCGACGTAGACCTTGAACATGAACCGGTCCTGCTGCGCTTCAGGCAGCGGATAAGTTCCTTCTTGTTCTATCGGATTCTGCGTCGCCAAGACAAAGAAGGGATCGGACAGTTCATGGCGGATTCGACCGACGGTGACCGTTCGTTCCTGCATCGCTTCCAAAAGTGCGGCTTGCGTTTTGGGCGGCGTTCGATTGATTTCGTCCGCAAGCACGATGTTAGAAAAGATCGGCCCTTCCATGAAGCGGCGTTCGCGTGCGCCGGTGGATTTGTTCTCTTCTAGGATCTCGGTGCCCGTGATGTCCGCCGGCATGAGATCGGGAGTGAACTGAATCCGTGAAAAGGACAGGTTGAGCGTTTTTGCAATCGTGCTGATCATCAGCGTTTTTGCCAGCCCAGGAACTCCCTCGAGCAAACAGTGGCTTTGGCTGAACATCGAAATCAACACTTGTTCGATGACTTCCTGTTGCCCGACGATGACTTGTGACAGTTCGGCGAGGATCTGCTGCCGCGCTGTTTTCAGGCGTTCGATGGCGTCTTGGCCAGGTGACTCTCCCGACATAATGGCTTCCGATATGTAGTTTGGCGTGGTTGGCCCGGATTGTGATTCCAAGCGTGTTTATCTTTTTTGATTAGGATCGCCGCAGCTATCTGCTGGTGCGATCCGAAAATAGTGCGATCCGAGAATAGTGCGACCCGAAAATAGTGCAATTCGAGCATCGTGCAATTGATCTAGAAGATTATAGCGGGTTTTCTACCAGTCAACAGCGGACGAGTCATCTGGAAAGTGGAGCCAATTTTGAATGATGCTCGAGGTTCAGCCGAGCGGCGATTGAACGTGTCCGTCTGCGGGATTGTGTTGATACTCATCATGGTCTCCTTGGGTGAGCCAGTCTTTCCATTACCGACAAGCGGTAAAATTCGTCATCCGTTGTTTGACCAACGGAGCGAAAGACGTCACCCAAAGGTGCGTCATTAATCTGGCTAAGTACTAAACCAACCCAAGGAGACACAAAATGAATTTGTATCAAACTCAACACCCATTCTACTGCGGAATCGACCTCCACGCAAAGCAAATGTACGCCTGCGTCATCGATCAACACGGCAAAAAATTGCTCCACCGAAACTTCAAAACCCGTAAC
>CALKXO010000120.1 GCA_938003615.1 uncultured Pirellulaceae bacterium
TAAGGCGAGCGGCAAATAGGTTCTTACCTGCCGTAGCTTGGGCACTCTTGCCCGAGTCCCTAAGTGCTCGGGCAGGAGTGCCCAAGCTACGGCAAATTCTCATCTGCCAATCGCCTAGGAGGGCTTGCTTGCGAACTTTGCAAGTTTTTGATGTGGCCCCAGCTAAGAACACTTACCCATCTCTCGGATCAAAATTTGATTTCGTCCCGCTTTTTTGGTCTGATACAGAGATGCGTCAGCACTCTGAATTAGCCGTTCGGTACTGGTGTCCGGCGGAAGCCCAATGTAAGTCGCTCCTCCGATACTAACCGTGCACGAAATCTTGCCTGCGGTCGTTTGAAACGGAGCTGACGAAATGGCTTTCAAACATCGGCGAGCTACGAATTCTGCCTGTTTTTGATCGGTTTCGATCAACGTGATCGTGAATTCTTCTCCACCGAAACGTGCAAGTAGGTCTTCCTCACGCAACTGATGTGATAGACGCAGGGCAAACTCACGCAGCACTTCGTCGCCGATTAGATGCCCGTGCTGGTCGTTGACCTTTTTGAAATGATCCATGTCCAACATCAACAATGTCAACGGAAACTTGGATCGTGTGGAACGTCGGACTTCTCGATTCAACATATCTAAGAAATATCGCTTGTTCCAAACGTTGGTAAGGCTGTCCTTTGTCATCATCGAATAGGCCGCCTCGTGGTACTGAGCCTCGATTTGGTCAGATGTCATGAACTTATAGACGTGACTTCCTACGCGAATCGTGTCACCGGCTTGTAGTTGCTGATATTGGTCCTTAAAACGCTCATCATTAAGATAAGTGCCATTGGTAGAACATAGATCGATCAAAAGGTATTGCTTGCCCTCTTCGTCGAGACGGATTTCCGCATGGCTACGAGAGACCGAGTCCTCGGTGATTGTCAGGCTGCAGTATTCTTCGCGCCCGATAAGAAAGGGCTCTTCGCCAATTGGCAGCAGGCCGCTGTTCAGATCCATGGGATGGATCTTCAGCAAACAGCCTCGCTTTCGGACCTGCTTTTTACCCTTTGACGGAACGGGAAGAGCGGTCGTATTGGTAAAAGTCTTTTGGCGGAAATCGATCATGGGATTGCTTTTCACGTGAGCTTTGGTTTTCGTAGAACAGGGCTAGGGCTCATATAAAAAACGAGTTGCTGGGATGCAGCCTGAGTTACGTAAGGACCGCAGACTGAACGCCCGCGGAATTGGAGGAAGAGGAGGCTTCTAAAAAGTAGGTTTCCCCTAAAGAAAAGTGAGGCAGGCGAAGAAGAAAGCCAAGAAATCTGCGGGTTTTGGCCCGTTCGGCAGTGTCGCAACGGTTATAACCTGATTTTCCCTTACCTTCTTCTGTAAGCAGCCTTTGCTGCGTATGCCAAGGATTGCGTATGCCAAGGATTGCGTTGGTCAATGTTTTGTCAATCGCTTCGTTTGAACAGGTCGAAAACGGTTCTCCCGTTGGTTGGAGTAAGTCAATTGGAACTGCGTGGTTTGATGATGTCAAAGTTATTGAAATCAAACTTCTTTTTTCTCGATCATGTCCATTTGATGCTCCCTATTGTCCAAATTTCGCCATCAACCGATTGGCCAGCCCCGGAATCAATCGGTCGACCCAGACCAAAATGCGCCCTCCAAACGTCAAGATGATTTCGTGGCGCCGTTTGCGGAGCGCCCTAATCGTTTTGGTGGCCACGGCGTCGGGCGACATCGCACCACGTTTTTTCCAATCCTTGTCGGTTTCGTCTTCAATCGAGGCATCGAAGAATTCGCTGTCGGTCGTGCTGGGACTGATCAGTAGAACTCCCACACCATCAGTGGCCAACTCCGCTCGAATCGCATCGCTAAAACCATGCACGGCAAACTTGCTTGCGCAGTATTCGCTTTTAAGTGGAGCCGCGCGATGTCCGAGAACGCTGCTGATGTTTACGATCGCAGGATCATCTCCACGTTTTAGCAGCGGCAAACTGATCCGAACCAGCTCCGCCAAGGCAAAGAAATTGACCTCAAAGATCTGCCGTATTCTCTCAGGTGATGCTTCATCAAATCGGCCCATCGCGCCAATGCCTGCGTTGTTAACAAGGATATCCAAACCGCCTAAGTCTTTTTGGCAGAGGTCGATCAATTGTTGTCGGTAATCCTGCTGAGCGACGTCACCGGCAAACACGATCGCTGTCCCACCTTTGGCTTGGACTTGTTCTGCTAGTTCGTCTAGTCGTTCCTTTCGGCGGGCACAGAGCACTACGGTGGCCCCGGCGGCTGCCAGCTGGGTTGCCAAATGCCAGCCAATTCCGCTGGATGCTCCGGTTATCAGAACCCTTTTGCCGGATATCTTCCTTTTTGCCATGAATTCTGCAATGCATTGTTTACATTGAGTCGGTTTACATTGAGTCGGTTTATTAACGGAAGACAATGGTCTCGCCGATTTTGTTACTATAGCAGAGACAGCCGTTGAGAAAGATAAGGCTGGCACTCGTAAATCCTGTTTTCATAAATCGACATGAGCAATAACTTGTTTCGAATTTTCGTATTGGCACTTATTCCGGCCGCCATGGTTCTGGCCAAACCAGCTGCGGCTCAATCGACAGATTCTCTCACTACTGAAGCTTCATTTTACAGATTGCTTGAATCGATATCGCCTTCGGAGGGAGAACAAAAGTGGCGGCGTACACCTTGGATTCCCAGCATTTGGAGCGGTATTCAATTGGCTCAAGAACGCAAGCAACCCATATTTCTGTGGGCCATGAACGGCGACCCGTTGGGCTGTGTCTGAAACAATGGTGTTACGGGCCGTGTGTCCGTTTTCTCGGACCAACGAGTGATTGATTTTATCGGTGAGAATTTCGTTCCGGTGACGACGAACATCAACCATTCGCAGTATCGAAAAGACGCTGAAGGCAGATACTTTCGCAAGATTGCCGAACAGGGGCACTACGCAGGTCGCACTCGACCGACTGCCACACGTCAAGGTCTGTACGTCGCGACGGCCGATGGGCACTTGTTGGCTTCGAACAACTCATCGGATGCTAACGAAGTCCTGAAAATGATGAAGCAGGCCGTTGCCAAATGGCAACAGCGCCGCGCATTAGGAGTGACGGGATCGAATGAAAAAATTCCCAAGAAGATTCGTCGTGACAAAAATTACAGCGTGCCCTTTCCCAAAGGCGGCATGATCTTAGGGCAGACGTGCCGCGATTTACCGCGGCCTGACGATCGATCTTTTAAGAATTGGCGTCACAATTTTGACAATGTGTGGCTGACACCCTCTGAAGTCGCACAATTTAAACCGGTCAGCAGCGACGGAAGCGATAGTAGGGGCAGGCCGAAAGTGGCAACCAAAGGGCACGAATATGGAATCGACGAGTCCGTAATCCGTCGTTTGGCGCAATTTCATTTTGTCGATCAAGTCAACGGCGAAGCATCGTCATGGGACGAATCAGATGTTAAAGAAGCATCCTTGAATGCAACGGTTGTCGACGTGGCCAAAAATAGGGTCAAGATCAAATTGGGCGGTCATGCGAAATGTGTCAAGCCTCCGACGGGCAATCGCAATCCCTTCTCGGGAAGCCGCATTGATAAGGAGCGCGGCGTCGATTTGAA
>CALKXO010000121.1 GCA_938003615.1 uncultured Pirellulaceae bacterium
TTTCCGACTACGATGTTGTCATTTCAAATTTTGGTTGGAAAGCGGCCCCGTGGCCAAAGCAAACTCAGGCTGACTTTGAAGCCTACATGAAATCAGGCGGTGGATTGGTCGTCGTTCACGCCGCAGACAACAGTTTCCCGAAATGGGCTGAGTACAATCGGATGATTGGGCTTGGCGGATGGGGTGGCCGCAACGAAAAAAGTGGGCCCTACGTTTATTACAACACAGATGACAAATTGATCCGAGACACAGCCAAAGGGGCAGGCGGCGGCCATGGTCCGCAGCGCGAATTGCCGATCGTCGTACGCGAACCGGACCATCCAGTCATGGCTGGCCTTCCAAGCCAATTTATGCAAACCAAAGACGAGCTGTACCATACGTTGCGCGGCCCTGCAGAGGGCATGAGCGTATTGGCCACAGGCTTTGCGGACAAGAAATTCAAAGGGACTGGACGCCACGAACCGGTCGTCATGGCGATCGACTATAAAAAGGGGCGTGTTTTCCATACCACCCTTGGGCACGACGACTATTCCTTTGAGAGCGTGGCAATGATTACGCTAATACAGCGCGGCAGCGAGTGGGCAGCCACCGGTAAAGTTACGATTGAAATTCCAGATGACTTTCCATCTGCCGACAAATCTTCTAGTCGAAAATACGAGATGAAAGTACCAGCATCGGCGAACTAAACGATGGCATGCTGTTAAGCTGCGTAGTGTTCGCAGGTTTTTCTGATTAAGTTGACTTTTCAGCCAACGGTTGATCGATCGAGATAAATGACACGGTTCAAGTGTGCTATGGCGCGACTTGAGCCGTTTTTTTACGGAAGCTTGTAAACGTGTACGGCGACGACGTTAATATGGAGTGAGTTTTCCGGCAGCGGTCGACATACTCACGGGGGCTGCGGCGTGGTCCGATTGAAGGGGCTATACGATCTGCAACAAAACCTCCTTCTGAACCGCGTCGGGGACAGGTGCGTTGCTCCATCAGCCGTAAGACGTTATCAATGCTCCTCCGAAACTCGAAAACTATCGCGGCGATCTTGATCGCGATGTTTATTGGTTCCATTGTGGCCCATTCTGTCTCTGCCCAATCCAGTGGGCGCGACGGACAAAGGGCACGCATGACGCCACTGGTCAAAGCAGTCAAGCAGTGCCGGATGTCGGTTGTCAACTTGCGAGGCAAGAAGACAGTGCCTGATGGAGACTCGGCCACCAAGACCAAACAGGTTAACGGAATGGGCACGGGAGTCGTCATCGACTCACGCGGTTATGTTTTGACTAACTACCACGTCGTCCAAGGCGTCGAAAACATCGAAGTCACCACCGATGACCACGAACAAACCACCGCGCGTCTACTGGCACACGATCCAGAAACAGACTTAGCAATTCTCAAAATTCAAACAGAGCGTCCGCTTCCTACGATGAAGCTGGGAACATCATCTGATCTGATGTTGGCCGAAACGGTTACTGCGGTAGGCAACGCATACGGTTACGAGCACACGGTCACCGTTGGCATCATCAGCCAGCTACAACGTACCGTCCAAGTCAACGATGAGCAGATCTATCGCAACCTTATTCAAACCGATGCGGCGATCAATCCTGGTAATTCTGGGGGACCGTTGCTGAATACTTATGGCGAGATGATTGGAATCAATGTCGCCGTTCGAATTGGTGCACAGGGAATTGCGTTCGCTATTCCGGTCAACGACGCAATGGAAGTTGCCGCTCGACTGATGGGCAATCTCACTAAGAGCGATGTGTTTCACGGTCTGGTAGCCGAAACAATTTTCGTAAACGACCAGCCTGAGCTGACCGTGAAAGATGTTGCTCCATCAAGCCCTGCGGCACGAGCGGGCTTGAAGCGGGGCGATCGGATTACATCCATCAACAGCAAGCCCGCGACGCATGTCGTTCATTTCCAATCAGCTTTGGTAGGCAAATCTTCTGCCCACCCCCTCAAATTCTCAATCGAGCGAGACGGACGCAGCCTAGATTTGGCCATGAAACTTAAACGCGGCTCTGCAAACGTCAGCAGCGTTGCATGGCGTGAGCTTGGCGTCAAAGTAACCAACGTGTCCGAGAAAGAAATGTCAGGAATGCATGCGAACTATGTGCGCGGATTGCGAGTGACGGAAGTTCGGCGAAACGGTCCGGCCGATGAAGAGGGCATTCTCGAAGGCGACATTATCGTGGCGATGCATGGCTGGAAAACTGAGACCGTTGAGAATTTGGCCTTTGTGCTGAGCGAAGAGATCGTCAAGAGCCATAAAGAATTCATGTTCTATATCTTGAGAGATAGGGAACCGTTTTGGGGGCAAATGCGAGTTGCGAGTCGCAACAGTGCTTTGCATTAATTCGCCCCGTGCAGTCCGCTGCACGACGCGAAAAGATCAGGTTGACGCACCATGACTCGCCCCAGAAGAGTCGCTCCCTGACTGCCCAAGACGGTTCGTTCAAAGAAGCCGCTGAACTGCATCATTGCTAATCAGCGGCTTCTTTTTTTTACTAGGTTGACCATTGCATCAATAGCTATTAGGAATTCTAGCGAATCCCACTACATGTCGAATCAGCTCCGCAAGACCGCTCGGCAACCACGCGCTGGTGAACCTGTAATCCGCAAAAGGATCTTTTAATCGACGGCCGTAAGTCGCAAAAAAACCGGACGAAGCCAATAATTGGTGTGGGAGAAAGGGGCTCGCAGCGGTATATTTCGTCGGTACGAAATTAATTTTCGTCACGGATAGTAAGCGAATGGTTAGCGGCTTCCTTGGAAAGGAAGTGCCGGTTTACCGGTTGCGAGTTCGAATCTCGTGCTATCCGCTAAGACTCAAGAATAAGTCGGTTGGTCCAGCATTGGATCAGCTGGCTTTTTTTGCGGTTTCCTTCTTCATCTCCTTCTTCGAGCCCCTTGAAACTGCTCTTGTTCTCGCCTTCGGACCTGCGCTACCCGAATCGGTGGCCTACAATCCATTTTCCTTCTGGTTCCGATGAAAAAAATTCAATAAAGCTCCCCGACAAGGCATCTCAATGGCAGCGACGACGACTCTATTCAAGACTGTACGTCGCAAATCAACACACTTCCAGAAACCGTTGTGGAAAATCGATATGTTAGCAATGCAAAACCGCCAGTCGACGAATACTTTCGTGAGCGGCATGCCGGCAAGACACTCGATTCGGCAATCCGCTGTTGGATTCCTCGTTGTTCTTTTTGTAAGTTTGGCCGCCGTTCCATGTTCTGCAAATGATAGAGCCAAAAGGGAATCCGCTTCTCCATCGGCGATCGTCTCTGGCGTCGTACCATCGGCAAAATCGGTCAGTCTCAAGGCCATCTCCAAGATCAGCGACCATATCGACGACCTTGTCTTGGCTAAACTCAAAGAGAACGGCATCGAACGAAATGCTCTAGCCGACGACGAGGTCTTCCTGAGAAGAATTTATCTCGATGTGGTCGGTCGCATTCCAACGCTTGAAGAAACCAAGTCGTTTCTCAATTCGAAATCGAAGAACAAACGGGCTAACTTGATCGATGAACTGCTGGACTCTTATGGGTTCGTCAGCCATCAGTTCAATTACTGGGCGGACGTTCTAAGAATCCAATCTCGCATCAACAAAGTCGTTGGCCAACCCTACATCGACTTTGTAAAGGATTCTCTAGAAGCCAACATGCCGTACGATCAATTCGTCGTGGAACTACTTTCGGCCGAGGGGAAAATGCTCACGCCCGAAAGCAGCGCTGTTGGATACTACTTGCGTGACGTGAACATGCCCGAAGACAACATGTCTAACACCGTACGTGTGTTTCTTGGTACCCGTTTAGAATGTGCTCAATGCCACGATCACCCTTTCGACAAATGGACACAACGCGACTATTTCGAGATGGTCGCTTTCACGGGTGGCATTAACTACGGCGGCGGTAATTTTCTGGGCCAGTTGACGAAAGAGCAACGGAAGAAGATCCAAGACTTGCGTAAAGATTCCACAGCGGATTTCGCACGCATGCGACGTTTCCTATCGACTAGCCAGATGGGCGTATACGGTTCCGGAACTGGCCTGGCCCGTCTCCCTGAAGGATTCATGGGATCCGACGGCGAAGAGAACGAGATTGTCGTTGGAAAAACGATGTTTGAAAAAGAAACGCTAGTCGACGCCGCCCCCCCAAAAATGAGAACATCCAAGAAAAAGAAAAAGAAAAAGAAAAACCGCCGCCAACAGATTATTCGTGGCGCCAAAGAGGTCGGTTCTCGTAAGGCATACGCCATATGGCTAACGTCTGAGGAGAATCCGCGCTTTGCCACCACCATCGCCAATCGACTTTGGAAGCAGGCATTCGGATTGGCTCTGATTGAGCCGGTAGATGTAATCGAAGATAACACGGAAGCCTCCAATGAAGAGTTGATGGCATACCTAACTGACGCAATGATCGAATTGAAGTTCGACAGGAAACAATTCTTACGTGCGATCTACAACAGCCGCAGCTATCAGTCGGTTGCGACCGCAGAGGATGTTTCGGACCCGCAGACGCATGCGTTTAATGGTCCAGTTGTTCGGCGAATGTCGGCCGAACAGATTTGGGATTCCTTATTGGCACTGACCGTTCCCGAGACCGACCGACGCGCAACCTCCAATCCGTCTCCGCGTCTCGCCAAAACGAACGAACTCATCGCTGCCATTTCCAACAATGAAGAAGGCGCATTGGACAACCTCATTGAATTCTCCCTAAACTGGAAAAAGAAGGGAAAGGCAGATGGAGCAATGATGGCGTCCTACAAATCAAAGGGACGCGAAATCAAGGCTGAGATGAAGAAGATCAACAAGGAAATCGCAAAGGCTCAGCGCGCTCGCGATACGGCTAAAGCGAAATCGCTGATGCTTGAGAGAGCCGAAAAAATGCAGACGCTTAAGTCAGAACTTTCTCGTGGCAAGTACGCTCGGGCATCTGAACTTCCGTCGCCTGCCCCTGCCGGACACTTTCTGCGGCAGTTTGGTCAATCAGACCGGGACCAGATTGAAAACTCCAATCGCGACCCAGCCGTTCCTCAGGTTCTGTCAATGATGAACGGTATGATTGAGAACCAAATTGTGAAAGATCCAAACACCGTTCTAATGAGCAATCTACTGAGGATGCAGGGATCTCAACCTGGCAGTAGAGAGGCAAACGAAATTGATGCGATCAACACCGTTTTTCTAACGATGCTAAATCGCACAGCAACTCGTAAAGAGCAACGCCAATGGCGAACAGATCTAAAAGCCGATTTCAAATCCGGATATGGCGACTTGATCTGGACCCTTGCCAATTCAAATGAGTTTATCTTTCTTAAGTAACGGGAAGCTTTCCCATACCTTCCCTTGGGTGCCGAGTCCCGCCTGAATAATCACAGTCAGGTGGTTAACGGTCCCTTTTAATGGAGATTCCAATGAAGAGTAGTATCTTTCAAAAAACAGATTTTCGCTCTCGAAGAGCATTTGTCACGCAGATGGCGTCGTCAATGTTGGGACTGACCGTTCTGCCAACACTCGCCGGAACCGCCCAGGCTGCCACCGGTACAATCAAAAGTTCGGCCCGTCAAAAAATCGGAGGCAAGGCCAAAAACGTGATCTATCTGTATATGAGTGGTGGAATGAGCCACTTGGATACGTTTGATACCAAACCAGGTGCCGAAACGCAGGGACCGGTTGAGTCCATCGATACCGCCGCTGATGGCGTTCAGATCAGCCAGTACTTCCCAAACCTAGCGAAGCAGATGAATCACGTCGCGGTGATCAACTCACTATATTCCAATCAGGGCGCCCACGCCCAGGGCCGGTACTTCATGCATACCGGTTATACGATGCGCGGAACGATCACTCACCCGGACCTCGGCGCATGGTGCGCGTATCACCTAGGAAAGTCCAATCCAACTTTGCCGGGCAACGTTAAGATCGGCGGTAACAGTGCAGGACTGGGTGGCGGTTTTCTTGAGTCAAGCTACGCAGCGCTTCCAATTGGTAACCCTGAATCAGGCCTCCAGCACAGTGAAATGGCTCGAGGCATGACCCAAGACAGGTTTCGCAATCGCTTGAAGCGACTTAAGTCGATGAACAAACAGTTCGCAGGCCAGTACAACACGAAACAGTCTCGTGCTTACGCGTCGATGTACGACGAAGCGGTCAAGCTGATGAAGTCAAAAGATTTGGAGACGTTTGACCTGTCCAAAGAAGAGGACGATTTAAGAGACCGATATGGTCGAAACCCATTTGGGCAAGCCTGTTTGTTGGCACGTCGCATGGTCGAATCAGGCGTGCGGTTCATTGAAGTGGACAACAAAGGTTGGGATACCCACGGAGATAACTTTACACGTGTTGAAGAGAAGAGCCAAGTATTAGATCAGGCATTGGCGGCATTGTTGGGCGACCTGAGTAGCAAAGGATTGTTGGACAGTACGCTGGTCGTGCTGGCGACCGAGTTCGGACGTTCGCCGACGATTCAGTTCGATCGCAACCTTGGCCGAAACCACTACCCGCAGGCGTTTTCATGCTTGCTGGCAGGTGGCGGAATCAAAGGTGGGCTCAAGTACGGTTCCACTGACGAAGAGGGCCGCGAGGTCGCCGAAGACATGGTGACGGTCCCCGACTTCAATGCCACGATCGCAACAGCGATGGGGATCGACATCAAAAAGAAGGTCGATTCACCTTCAGGTCGCCCGTTCACCGTTGCCGACGAGGGCGAGCCAGTTGAAGACCTATTTGCGTAGGGCGCTTTCGGAGCTCACTTATCGGAGCTCACTCCAATCGATTCACGTCGGCTCCTCCGGAGCGAAAGGCTTCAGTGGGATCGTGTGAAATGGTCAGAGTTCTCAGGTTCAACAGCCGAGATATTTGCTAAGCCTCCTCTTGAGCAACGTTGACTCGCTACTGCCCCGGAGGGGCAACCGTCAATAGCGTTGGGCGGAAGCCCCAAGATTCATCATTGCCACCAACAGTCCGGCTCCGGAGGAGTCGTCGTAAAAATTTGTGCATCTCGCTGTAGTTTCGACCAAGGCTACACCTATGGAGAACAGCGCGCAATTGAAATCAACTTAGCCCAGAGGCCGAGACAAATATACGCACTGTCTAATTACTCTGCCACGGCGAACGTGAAACTGGGCAATCGGCCACGTTCGGTAACGGGGTGCTGGCGACCTTGCGTTAGTTCGCGCACTCGGGCGGTGATGTAGGCATCGATCTCGGAAAGTTCCAAAAAACGATCGCCGTTGGCACCTCCACCGGTCGATGCGACCAGAGGCGTTTTGGAGTCTGTGTCTTTCGTTTCCGTTTCCGGAGCAAATTTCGCAAAAAACCGTCTTCTCATGGCCATCGAACCGCGACACCTGCCTGCCAGCGGGAACCGTCCAGACAACGGCGCCGCCGTAGATCGCTCTATCCGCAGCAACCAGCTGTTGGCTGTCCGGTGAAAATTCGATTCTCGGAGGGACAAAGCACCGGCGAACAGTTTTCCCTCGTGCCCCACTACAATCTGTAAGCGGATAGAGCGGTCCGTATCTTCCAGTGACTCTTATTTAATTTTGCGAACTTAAAATTGTTAGACTTTCAGGACGGAGGCTGACAGTGTGAAGCAAAAAAACCAACTCAGCGGAAACGCAACTGCCCTCTTGCTCCTCCTCTGAAAGAAAACCGGGGAAAGACTGATCAGCTGGTGACGAATAGGGGTCCGGATTTTAGAGAGAGAGAGAGAGAGAGAGAGAGAACCAAAACGGATACTGATTGACGGCGATCGTATTCCCGTTAAACACCAATACCATCCGGTCCGTTTAGAGCGTCTATCTCCAGCCACATCAACGCCTCGGCTGTTGATCGTCAGCTGCAGATGAAGCGAGCCGTAGTTGATCCCTTGCCTCGACACAGCCATCAGTGAACGCTGGCGACTTCAGCTGCCCATGCTTTTGTTGACGTAACCACGCTCGATCGTCTCCCATACGATTTCGTCATGCAGGCCATCCGCGACGGCGTGGACGTGCGAGAAATCGCAATCCTTGCTGTGTTCGGTGGGCACGGCGATGACGCAACTTCCGGCCGCGGCGGCGGCCGTACTGCCTGTATGGCTATCTTCCAGCACGAGGACTGATCGAGGGGGTACTTTCAGTTTTTCAGCTGCCAACAAATACACCTCGGGGTGAGGTTTTCCTTGGGTCACGCTTTCGGCGGTAAGCACAAAATCAAATCGAGGTGCTAGATCGAACTGTCCCAACGCAATCGTTGCAAAACGTTGATGGCTGCTGGTCGCGATTCCTTTTGGAATGTCTTCTTCCTCGAGCCGATCCAATAACTCCAGTAAGCCGGGCATTGTTCGAATCTCGCGCGGCAGCATCTCGGCGAACAGCGCCTCGGTCTCCTCTTGTAGCTGTTTAACTGAATCCTCCAGCATACATCGGTCTATCATCACTTGAAAAGCTTTGTCACCAGGCAACCCCATCATGGCCAGTTTCAGCTCACGCGTGAATCGCTGCCCACGTCGATCTAGAATTGCATCACCAACTTGATCGTACAGATCTTCTGTGTTGAACATCAGACCATCCATGTCAAACACAACCGCGTCAATCGTTTGTTTCATCAAATACCCTCTGAAGTACTGAGGAAGCCGTTGAGATTCTAGATTCCGTTGTGGTTGAGCCGTCAGTTAATGTTAAACTGTAAACAAACAACTGACGTAGTTGAAATGGCTCGATCGCGTCTTCCCTATCGTCCCTGATTGTCGCCCAAAATGGCAGCTGACAAAACCCAACATCAATCACAAGACGCAATGGACAAGGCTCGTAGCTTGAGCCTCGAACCGACGCGCCCACCGGCGAACATTCCCGGATATGTGCTTGAGAATTTTCTCGGCAGTGGTGCTTATGGAGAAGTTTGGCGAGCCACTGACCAGAAGACGGGGCGCCGGGTAGCGGTAAAATTCTACACCCAGCGCTCTGCCGCCGACGTTCAACAATTGGCTCAGGAGGTCGAAAAGCTTGTCGTGCTCTCAGCCGATCGCTACGTCGTTCAACTACTAGACGTCGGCTGGACGGCCCAGCCACCCTACTACGTGATGGAATTCATTGAACAGGGATCGCTAGAGGACCATTTACAAAAGCACGGCGTCTATGCCGCTGACGATGCAGTCGAATTGTTTCAGGAGATTGCCCAAGGAATGATGCACCTGCACGGCAAGGGTATCCTGCATTGCGATCTCAAACCGGCTAATGTGTTGCTAGATGAGGACGCGAAGCCGCGCGTGGCAGACTTTGGGCAGTCACGACTGTCCAACGATCGCAGCGGTGCGTTAGGCACGCTGTACTACATGGCCCCTGAACAGGCCGATCTTTCGGCAGCTCCCGATTCGCGCTGGGACGTGTATGCGTTGGGCGCGATCCTCTACCGCATGTTGACAGGCGCTCCTCCCTATCGCGATCAGGAGCTAACTGAAAAGATCGAGTCATCGGCTAGAATTGGCGACCGGTTAGCCGCCTATCGATCCGCACTCCAACAGGCTCCTCCACCGACAGAACATCGCAGCGTTGCCGGCGTTGACCGGTCACTGGCTGATATCATCAGCCGTTGTATTGCGTTTGACCCCAATGATCGGTTCCCAAGTATCCAAAGTGTTTTGTTTGCGCTGCGGCAGCGTGAAAGCCGACGAGAGCGCCGACCGTTGTTGATGCTGGGAATCTTTGGTCCTCTGTTGCTGATGGGAATGATGAGTCTGTTCGGAGGTTGGGCGTTCAATCAAGCGACGACCGATACCACCGAGGCCGTCATTGCCAAGGCCAAGGAGAGCAATGAATACAAATCTCGACTGGCCGCTAGATCAGCCGCCGAACAAATCCTTGAGTATTTCCGCGTCGTGGAACAGCTGGCCAAAGATGAATCCTTTTTGAAAGCCTTTGACAAATTCGACTCCAATTCAGATTTGCTTGAGGCGCGTCAAATCATCTCCAATCCGATTCACAACACACGATGGGAGCAAGGCGAGCGTATCGAGAGTAATGCGCGTGTTGCCAAAGCCAGAAAGACGTTATTAAACCATCCTGATCGCGGCGCGCTTATCCCGTTTTTGGCCAAACGACTTTTCGATCGCGATCAGGATTACCCAGAGGCCAACAGTTGGTTCATCAACGATCGTGAAGGCAACCAGATCTGTTCCGTATTTCAATTGGACAACCACACGCAACTGAACAACTACGCTTTCCGCACCTATTTCACTGGCAAAGATATTGACTTGGCCTACCGCTCTGACGGCGACCTAGAAAGAGACGATTTGTTGCAGGAAAAAACTGACGATCGACAAATCATTCGTCAGCCACATCTATCGGCGATCTTCCTTTCTCAAGCGACCAATACGTGGAAGGTAGCATTCTCCGCTCCAATTGTGCGCGATGGACAATCACGCGGGATCGTCGCGGTCACTGTTGAGTTGGGCGAGTTTATTGAATTCAGCAATCTTCCAGACCAGTATGTGATGCTGGTCGATGACCGCGACGGCAGGAAAACGGGGACCATCCTTGAGCATCCCCTGTTGGCGGAACTGCGTAAGACCAGCGCGACATCGATACCCCGGCGACTGCTTGAGAAAACCGTCACTTCTCCTGATTTTACCGTCCTCGACTTCTTTGATCCGATGGGAGAGGAGGAGGAAGGTGTCGCCTATCGAAAGCAATCGATCGCAGCCAAATCGCCAGTGACCATCAAACGAAAACCAATCTCCACGCAAGAATCTGTGGAAAAGGATGAGGTCGCCGATCCTGACGAGGCCGTATCAATCGACACGGGACTCGTTGTCGTCGCCGTCGAGGGTTATCAGAGGGTGATTGAACCTGTGGATCTACTTAAGGAGCGACTTTTGAGACTGTTGGTGGCAGCGCTTCTGATTTTAGCCAGTGTTGCGTTTGGCATGTGGTGGCTGGTCAACCGCACATGGCAGAACAGCTCTCAGAGCGTGGCAAAATTGTTCGGCCCCACCAACAACCAATCGTGGTTGGCCGATCAAAAAACGGAAGCGTAAACGCGAAAGCAGTCATTATCGTTGGTATAGCTGGTGCTTAAATGCCGTAAAACGCGGGGCATCAGCTCATCCTAGCGATAGCAGAGCAATCACACCACTGACGGGCTCTGACTTTAACGGTCGTAAGGATTAAACCCGTATTTCCTATTCCAGCGATGAATCCAATTTCTTTTCTGATGATGATTGTAGCTGTCGATAGTCTTGTAGTGACAGCGTTTGGAGCTCCCTAGGTGCTGCTCCGATCTGTTGATCCAATTTGCCGCTACAAATTGCAACTTCCCTTTTTCGAAATTGTTTTTGGTCCGTTGAAAATCAAGACAAACATAACTTGGATAGTCTTATTCTCGTTGGTTCTACAAACCACCAGCGGCGGCTGTCATGGTCCGTCGGGAGTTCAATTTGCCAGTAATGCCGCGGACCTGTTTACCGGTCCCGCGCTGAATCACACTGCCGCGTCGGTCGATGAATTTAAAGATGTGAATCTAACGGGACGTGGCAATAACTCGGGGATGGCGGAGGAGTTTCTTGCACCGCCGGTTACTTTTGACAGCGATCTGCCGCAAACCGCGCGGCCAATGAGTTTAGAAGATGCCATTCACCTAGCCTTCGGAAATGCGAAAGCGATTCGTAGTCTTGGCGCACAAATTCTGTCCAATCCAGAATCCGTCCAAACGACAATTGACCCGGCAATCAACGCAACCGATCCAATCTTCGGAATCGACGCGGCATTGGCTCAGTTTGACGCCAATCTAACCGCGTCCCTGCTCCATGCCAACAACGACAATGTTTTCAACAACTCAATTTTGGGAGGCGGAGCAACAGAAGTCGTCCAGGATTTGACGACTGCAGATTTCGGAATCAACAAAACGAACATTTACGGTACCACCTACAACTTTCGTTCAAACGTTCGTTACGACAATAACAACAACATCTCCAGCACGTTTCCGTCTTCGTATTCTACGTTCTGGGAAGCCCAAGCGCGGCATCCTCTCTTGCAGGGTAATGGATTCGCGTTCAACCAGATCGCCGGGCCCAACAACCGTCCGGGTTTCCGTAACACATCCGGCATCGTGATCGCTCGCATCAGCAATAAAATCTCTCAGGCTCGTTTCGAAAGCGGCGTCGTCGATTTCATTGACGAAGTCGTCACTGCCTACTGGGAACTCTCTTTCGCCTATCGAAACTTCGACACCACGCGAACTGCGCGCGATGGGTCGTTAGAGGCATGGAATGTAGTAAAGGCAAAATTTGACAACGATCTACCGGGCGGAGAAGCTGATAAAGAGGCACAGGCGCGTGAGCAATTCTTCCAGTTCCAACAAGAGACGGTTCTAGCTTTCAATGGAGATTCGAACGGCTCTCCAGGCGTTTTGCAGGCCGAGGCCAATCTTCGCCGACTGCTTGGACTACCGCAGTCCGACGGAACCATCATCCGTCCAATCGAACAACCTTTCATGGGCGACATCGCTTGGGAGTGGAACGCGCTGCTGGCAAACTCGTTGACCAATCGAATCGAAATTCGCCAGCAACTGTGGCGGATGAAGCAACGTGAGCTCGAGTTGTTCGCTTCAAAGAACTTCCTGCAACCTCGACTTGATGCAATCGCGACGTTTCGCAACAACGGATTTGGCGACCGTCTCGTCGGTGGAGACAGTCGCTTCTCCAGCGCTTTGACGGACAGTGTTTCAGGCGACCACAACGAATGGGAGTTGGGCGTGACGTTTGACATGCCGATTGGCTTCCGGCAAGCGTGGGCTGGTGTGAGAAATTCAGAACTTCAATTGACTCGTGAGAAGAACGTTCTGATGGAGCAAGAGAAGCAGATCGCACATGAGCTTGGCTCGGCCGTCCGCGCCCACCGACAGGCTTTCCGATCTGCACAACTCGGCCACAACCGGATGCTGGCCGCCCAAGACGCATATCAGGCTCGCAAGGCAGCCTACGAAGCCGACAGCGTTTCGGTGGATCTTCTGTTAGACGCCGTCCGCCGCATGGCAAATGCTCAAAACCAGTTTGACCGGGCACAGACCGACTTGCAATTAGCCAGCGAAGCAATCTTTCTTCAAAGTGGCAGTTCGCTTTCCAACCATGCGATTGATATAGGCCGGTCCGACCTAGCCAGCGATCTATGTGTCGGCGGCGATTGCCCTCGGTCAAGTTTCAGCGGTCTGTCGAATGCAGGAGGACGAATCAGACGCGCCCTGTCTGGACTTCGCCACTCTCGTCCGCTGGACTATCGATTCTAGTGTAGTGTAAACACCAAAAGGCCTAACCTCGAGTTGCAAAGGCACTCGCAAAACGCTTCAATAGACTCATTAAGAAGCAACTCTCTCACTACGGCGGACATCAATGAAGACTGCACGGTCTCTGACAGCTACTTTTGTTTTCACGTTCTGTTTTCTATCCATCTCCAACCAAACATTTGGTCAGGCACAAGCGCCGCCTGTACGGTCTCCGCAGCAGGGATCGCTGCAGCGTGTTCCCGATACTGCAGGCTACTACATTTCGACCATGAACCACCAAGCCTCACTCTCGGCGTTGTTTGAGAGCGAAGCATGGAAAAGTCTTAAATCGACGGACGTCGCCAAGGGAATGAAGAAGGCATATCGTCGCGGCAAAAGCCGGGGCTACGAGGATTACAACGAAGACAATCCATTTGCCCAGTATTTAAAGGGCTACGGAGACACTGTTGGCAGCGTTGTTTTCCAGTCTGTTTGGCAGGTCGCAAAAGAAGTCGTTGATAACGAACTGTTCATCTACGTCGACAACGATGCGATCGCGTTAAGCAAGGCCGTCTCAAAATTCCAGCTTGCGATTTTGGAGGCAATGCCACCAAAAGGCAACGAGGAGGATGAGCGCGCAAAAGAAGAATTCATGCAGCAGCTGGCGGATTCATTTCAAGAGAATTTTGCAGACATCGAATGCCCTACGATGATGATGGGTTCACGTTTAAACGAACCCGAAGAATTTCAGGGAATGTTGGAACTGCTAAAGTCTCTCGCCGAACAGGCAATGACGGCCGTACCGAACGATTTCCGTTGGGTCAAAAAGTGGTGGAATGTGGTTGACGAAGAGGGGCAATACTTGATGGCCATTGATATTGATTTATCCGACGTGCCAGTACGTGAACTGCTCAAAGAGATGAACGATCCCTCGTTCGGGCGCATCCTTCAGAACATGGGGAAAGACAAGAAGGCGTCGATCGTTCTGGGAATCGTTGACGACTTGCTGATATTGGCAGTGGCACGCAACAAAGAGAAACTGGTTGGGTTTGGCTCAACCCCTCTTCTTATTGACACTCCGTTCGCAGGCAAGCTACGAGCTGCGATCGACAACGGCGATACGATTACAGGAGTCGCCTATCTCAGCAAAGAGATGACAGAAAGTGCCGGGTCGCAACAGCAGGCCACTGACTCTTTGAATTTCTTAGTCAAAACGGTGATGAAGGAAATGGGCTTTGGCGACGACGCAACCAAAGAACAAATGACCGACGAAACCACCGCAATGGTTACAGAATTTTTTGCGGACCTGCGCAGCCTAATTCCTGAGCCCGGCGCGATTCTAGCGTTTTCCTCTCTGCAGGAGGACGGAATACATGTATCGGCGATGTACCAATCCAAAATAAAGACTTGGGATGCCAGCCAGTCGTTAGACATTAGCAATCGTGCAGGCCCTGACACCGTTGCCTTTATTGCGCAACGCCCCAACAGTTTCACCAAGCAATACGAGATTGTGTCGAAGTGGTCCGCAAGAGCTTTCGATCTCGCCCAGAGGTTGGGGAAAGATCAAATGATTGAAAGCTTCGCCGATTCAATGGAAGATCAACCAAAAGAAGCGGCTAAAGAGGATGCAACACGCATTGTTGAGAATCTGCTTGCGAACATAGAACGCTTGTTTTCCAAATTTGACACCGTGACACGTAAGCGCCTATTGCCGGCAATTGAAGGACAGCAGATGAGCGTCATTGTCGACATGGTGAGCGGTCCTGAAGCTTGGTGCGAAGACATGCAACCATCCGCGAAGCTCCTGTCACTCCCGTTACCGGCACTGCTGGTCGGCCATCGCGATTCAGAAAAATTGATCGAAGCAGGCGCTAGGTATCTCGGTGTCATCAATGAAGGGATTCGTCTTACATTGGACACCATAAAAGAAATCACCCCCTCCAAAATTCCTGAGGGCGCGCCGATCGAAATTCCCGCACCAGAACGCATCGAAGACGGGAATGAAGTTTCGTTTCGCTGGAATATGCTGACCAAGTACCTACGTGCTGACCAGTCATTGCGGACCGGCACCAGAGTCTCGGAGAACTGGTTGGTCATGAATTTCCACGAAGCTCAAGCCAAACGTCTGACGGGAACCCCAAGCGCGAATGATCTCTTTGGCCCGGCGCTAACCAATGAGCCATCGGCGTTGTTGGCCTTTCTGGATAATCGAGTCCTGATGGAGCACGCCCGTCAATGGGCCGAATATGCCATTTCATTCGCAGATGAAGACACGTTTAATTTGTCCCAATACGAAGCGGAACGTGACACACTGCAGTTCACGGACAAACAACTGCGGGAAGCGATCGACGGACTCTGGTCAATCGGTAAATGTTTCAAAGGGATTTCACTACGTTCATGGGAAATCGCAGACGGCACCGCCACAGAGATCCTCTTCAAGTTTCAAGACATCGAGCCGTAACAACAGCGGGGGCGCTTAGACGGGAGGAGGCGAGCCTTCATTCGGCATGCCGCTAGTTCTGTGGGATACAAGCACGACGGCGTGTGATCAACTTATCGTTTACTGCTCTTTCAGATCCCTAATTGCTCGCGCTACACTGCGCGACGAGCGCTCAATTCGATGTTTTTCATCGATGCGTACATCGACGATCTCCCGTGAAACGATCGCAGCAGGCTTTTTCGCCATGTTCCGCAGCACTTTCTTCTGCAGCTGGATTGGCAGCGTTTTCAAAGCAGGAGCCAAGTGAGATGTGTCGATGCGGCTGAGCAACTTTTTGATCTGGGGGTCGGAGAACTCTGCCAACTGAAGCAGTGCTTCTTCCGATCGAGTCGTCTTGTCGGAGTTATGCGCGGTTTCCGTTGCACGGTCGCCGACAGGGGTTGCACTTACCATCTTTTGAATCCGCAGTCGCAGCGCAAATCGCAGCTCAGCAATATCACTCGCATCGAATTCCTTAAGTGACGCGATATGGCGGATAATTTCTACGCGCTTCGATGCTCGAATTTTCTTCAGGACCACAGAAGCAACCTGCTGTGGAAGCGTCGAAAGAATGATAGCAGCGTTGCGCGTTCGTTCCTGATTGATGACACGAAGTAAAAAATCGGCTTCGTATTCCAATAAAAATGCAAAAGGGGCTGCTTTTTCCTGCCCATTGTCTCCGCCGCGTGATCGACGATGCCTCGACTTAGCCGATCCAACACCGCCGTCGAGCCCCTCTCGTTCTAACAGCGCGATAGCGGCATGAAGCTTGTCGGTGGTAACTTCGGTCTTTTCCATCAGGCTGACAATCGCACTGCATGCTTCGGGCTCAAGCGCTGCAAGAAATCGGTCCGCAGTTGCAGTCGGCAAACACTTCAGGATCACCGCCGCATGTTTCTCATTGGTTGGATTCATCTTGAACTCTCCACATCGCCGACGTCGAAAACACACTCACAGCCAAACACACTCACAGCCAAACACTTATCGGAACGCTCCAGGTTGACCAAAAACGGTACTTGATGATGCCGCTCTTGGGCGTCCAATCTCCGCTGACCTAGCTTCTTGATCCGTAGACTCCTCCACACGCGCGGAAGTCTTTTCAACACCAATGGTCTGATTCTCCTTTGAAAGTGGGGCGCCATCTTTCCTTCTAAATTCTCCATCGCGCTCAATCGAGTTGGAAAGTTGTTCTGCCAAATGAGGCGTCAGACGAAGGGTCGTTGGAGTCCGACGAGCTTGCTTTTTTTGGGCGATAGGTGAAGTGATATTGCTACCGACCGGTAGAGAAATCGGAAACTCAGCCGACGCTTGGACAACCTGCCCGTTTGGCTTACTGGTTGACGCCGTCGAACCAGACGACTTGGAGGGCCGGCGTCCCGGCAATCTCATCGTTGCAGGTTTCGCTTCTGGCATGTGACCGTCAACTGTTTTGAACACTGGGATCAGTGTGATCGTTTTCTCTTCGCCACCAACATTATCCCATGGCACCCAAAAGCTGTAGGACTCGCCCAAGGCCGATTCGCTAAAGTGACTGTCAAGCGACTCGGCCTTGAAAACAAACTTTCGATCTGCTTTACCGTCAACGGCTTCGGATCGGTTATGGTCATCGTATCCATAGATGGTCAGATCACCATTAACACGAACTGGTTTGTTATTGGCGTCGTAGAAGTAGAAACGCCCACCGAAGCCGCGTATCGACTTCGCACCGGCTTTCTCAAAGGTTGAAGCTTTCCAGATCGCCACCATCGACTGCGGTGTCTTGAATTCGGGCAGCTTGTCCTTTTTTCCTTTGAACCTTCTGAGCAGATTGAATCGGCCATCCGTATCTGTCAATTTGCCGGTTCCCAGACTGCTGCAGCCAACCAACGTAACCAGCAATACCGCACCAGCCAGAAGCCAAGAACTAGATCGAGTGATTTTCATCTTACTGTTGCCCTCGGGGTTGTGCGGGAGATTCAAAGTCGGCTTGGCTCACCGAACCCTTGACGTCGTGCTCGTCAGTCGAGGCCCGGCGTACCAATCGCTTTAGCGGATTGAACTCTTTTTTCTGCTTCGCGTTGATAGGCGATGAACTTGATTGAGGATCGCCGTACTGGAACTGACCTGAGCCATTTGGCGCCGGCGGCGTGTTGAACGATCCGTCGGCATTCACCGATCCAGCCGAATTCACCGGAGCAAAGCCTTGATCTGGGTAGATCGTTTCAACCGCTCCGCCTTGATATTGATAGTCGTTGTAGTCCGTCTTGCCATAGACTTCGGCAACATCACAAAGGCACCAGTGCATTCGATCCATTTCATCCTGATTTTGGATTTCGACTTCTTCGTCACCGTCCACCAAGTATGGAGTTAGGATAATCATCAATTCCGTTCGCCTAGCTGAATCGCTCTCCAGTTTGAACAGCGGTCCTACGAGGGGAAGATCCGATAGTACTGGGACGCCCGCTTCAGAGTGAGACTTTGTTTCTTGAATCAGCCCAGAGAAGACAACCGTTTGTCCTGAGCGTGCCATGATTGTGGTTTGAGCAGAAGTTGAGTTAATAGGCTGCTGGAGTACTGGGTTGCCGTTGGCGTCCACTGCAACAGGAACCCCCGGTCCTCCCGTATCGAGATTTGACTTGATCGCGTTCACAAACAAGACAATCATCCCATCAGGGCTAACTCGAGGCGTCATTTCGAGAATCACACCGACGTCGATATCCTCCACTGAGTTCTGGACGCCTCCACCGATCGCATTCTGCGTCGATCCGGTGATACGAGGAACCTTTTGGCCAACGGCGATTCGTCCCTGCAAGTTCTCCAGCGTAACGATATGTGGCTTACTTAATACGCGCAGGCAGTTTCGTGTTTTAAGAGCCCGAATCAACACATTGATGGACTCGTTACCGGCCGAAAGCACCAAACCACTTTGTCCACTATCGCTGACTCGACCGGTGCCGAAGTTCGTCAACGCTTGGCCCGCCAATGTCTCTTGGAACTGATTCACAGAGTTTGCATTTAAGCCCGCATTGACCGTTGAGTTGAATGGAAATCCAATGCCACTGGCGATCGTGTTCCCCGCACCGATGACTGTGCCTCGATCAAACAAAAGTGAATCTTGGACGCCGACTTCGACTCCAAATTCCTCCAACGAGTTCAGATCCACTTCCGCGATTAGGACTTTCACTTTAACCATGGGCGGTCGTCGATCAAGGCTCTCAATCACTTCCATAATTTCAGGAAGGTACTGCGGAGTGGCACTGATGATCAAACTGTTGCTTACGACTTCTGCGACGACATTGACATCACGTTCGGCAAGGGCAACACTTGGAGAAGTTCTTGGATCGTCTCCATTGCGTTCGCTTCTAGCGTCCAACCATCCTTGGAGTGCTTGTTGCACATCCAACACGGGCGAGTTGCTCAACCGGTGAACGACCGTTTGCCGCCTGTCAGTGTCTGCCTCATCCAACCGATTGATAAGGTCTTCAACCACGCGCAGATCGCCTGCCGGCCCCGTCGCAATAATACTATTGGTGCGTTCATCGATACTAAAACGAAGGTTCACCAATGAAGCTCCCTGAGAAGCACTGGCACTTTGCAGTGGCAGCGTCGTGCTGCTAGATTGATTGTTGAACTGTCCCTGTTGGTTCTGGCCACTACTAAACAGAGATTCCAGCGTATCTAGAAGGGACTGTGCGTCGCCGTTTTCTACGGCAAAAACTTTAATCAGCGTTTCCGCATCGGGAAGGCGATCGAGCTGTCTGACCAATTCCGCGATCAACGTCATGCTTGATTCCGGACCACGAACGACCAAAGAGTTACTATTTCGATCGGCTGTAATTCTCACGTCGAACATGATGCCTCCCGAGACTTCCTCGCCGTCGGCGCCAATCGTTTTCAGCCTCAGATTTCCTGACTTAAGCGTTGAAGTGTTGGCATCGGACTGGCCGGGTTGTGAATTCTGCTGTTGTTGATTTTGGTTTGGATTGTATCCCTGTCCCGCGTTGGCCTGCTGACCACTCACGGCGTCTTGCAACACTGGAGCGATCTCTTCGGCCAAAGTATTCTGGAGTTGGAAGATGCGTACGACATCTGTCGATCCACCGTCGTCCACGTCGATCGCGCGGATCAGTTTTTCGGCTTGGTCGAGATATTGACGGGCACCCCTTACGATCAACACGTTGCTACGAAAATCTGCGACGGTGGTCACAGGATCCGACGGGATTCGATTATCTCCGCCGCCATCGCCTGATTGACCAAAATAGCCGTCCAAGCGAAGCTTCGCATCGACGGCACTAATGTGTTGAAGGCGAAACGTCACAAAAGGGCCATCAACGTCGTCAATTGGTGGAGCGTCACTGTCAATTTTTTCAACAATCGCACGGATGGATTCAATCGCTTCGTTGGTTCCAAATACATAAAGGCCATTTGGAGAACGCAACTGTCTCACAAACGCGCGGCCTTGGCTGGCCGCAAAGTTAGCGTCATAGATTTCTTGAACCGTTTCCGCGATCTCTTCACTCGCGATATTATTAAGCAGAATTCTCTCAGCGGTGGCCTTGGGGGCCTGTTTCGCCAAATCTTCGAATGCCTTGGCCACCAAAGCAGTGTCTGCATCATCACCAATCAAAGTGACCTGCCCGGTTTCTGGATCAATGAAAACTTTGACTTCGTTCTGCAACCCTTGAACACCGCCCGTTTCGTTCGGCTTCAAGACACCCATCGGTTCTGAATTTTCTTGCCCTTGTAGAGCGCCAGCGTCCTGCAGAAAAGCAACATGTGCGACTGGTCTTTCTAGTGGTTCTTGATCCTGCCGACCGACAAAGCCGCCGCCATTGTGCGCGGGAGGAGCCTGATGCTTTACTGCTGGTTCGGGAACAGGCTTTTGCCGCCTGAGAATTCGGAAGGCATTGTCGCCGGGCTTTCCAGCCGCCATCGATTCGACATTTATCGTTCGAGGCGAGTTTGGCGTCTGAACGGGCTGTTGAGATCCAATTTTCCTTCGTGTTTTTGGAAGCTGCCATACAGACTGAACTTGGGCACCCTCGGTACGGAAAAGAGGCTTACGGCGCTGACCGAACGGTGAAACCGACTGTTGAGAAGGCGCTAGTTGGACGGGCGCTGCTTGAGGTGCTTCCTGCAACGTCGGAAAACGGCGAAAGCGAAATCCCGATGAATCAATATCATCAGTGGAAACGCGTTTCGGCGAATCAGTTTTTTGGTTGACCTTGGACGTACCCCCGAACTCGTTCGTGGTTTGAGCAAACGTAGCTGACACGGATGATCCGCAATCTGCGGCCAACATAAACAGACCAGCACAGATTACTTTCGTGATCGTACGACGATTGAGAAATCGATTGTGTAACATTCTGGATCCTTCGATACAACGTTTCAAGGAAAGCCATCTATTGGCATGGCTCCTTCTTAGCCAGCGACCGTTGGGCCTTGCGCTAAAAGAGAGTGCGGGCTCTCAATCCACTTAGACAACAACAGGGAGCAACCCCGCAACTGCAGAGTGCCTCCGGAGTTTAGAATCGGCACAATCGCTACAGCCTGAGGATCAAAAACAATCGACAAAACCCGATTATTCAGAAAATCCTATCGGTATTTGATAGTCTGGGGGGGCAGCGTTAGGTTTACTGCCGCGATTAAGAGAAAACCCCGTGACCGAGCAAATGCAGGGCAAGATGTAGCCCGGAGAGTGGCCCTGCACAAATTCACCCGAATTCCCACCGCTCGTTTCGTGATGCCAGCTAGAAAGCGTGAGGAAGGACCGTTTACTTGCCGGCAGGAACACCGAGTGTTCGGTTCTGCAGTTGTTCCTGAAGCTCAATCTCGCGTGAGTTGACAACTTTCGAATCAAGCAGCTCCTTCAGCGTCTGAAACATATTGGTGATGTATCCCGTCTCGCGCTGGTCGTCGGTCATCGATTTCAAACGAACCTCTTCATTGCTCATCCTGCGCTTCATGTCAGCGGGAGTCTCAAGGCCCTTGTATTCCTGAAGCTTCTCGCCGGCTTCCTCAAATTTTTTACTTCCAATCAAGGACTCAATTTCTTGTTCCAGCAGTTCGCGTTGAACCACCAAATTGATAATCTCGTTACTGTAGCCACGGATCACCCCCTCGGAGAAGAGACGAGCATCATCATTGGGAAGGACAGAGACCAACCGGTCTTTGAATCCGGGAATCACGGGCAACTTCCTTAGCGCGCGTGCTCCACGTTTAATGTAGATCAACCGCAATCCCTCTGGGGCAGGGGGAATTTGCACGTTGCCACGCCAATCAGTCTTGCCAAGAAATTTTGATTTCACCTCTTTGGTATCACCGGGGCGTCGCGCCCAAACCTCATAGCCTTCAAGCGGCTGGGGATTCTTCTTGTCCGACGATTTCAAATGCAGCGTCGAGTAGCGTTCTACTGGACGAATCACCACTGCCAATTTCTGAGCACGTTTACTTTTCCGCTGCGCTAGCGGCGCCCGATGACTGGAATGGATCGATGCAATGACCTCGGTTTCTTCGATTTTATCAATCGTAAGAAACGTAAATTCGATTGGGTCCAACGAGACAAGATTCCCAGATCGATCTGTCTTTCGGATGATGGGCAAGAATCGATCCGTCTGGCGCACATAAACTGGAGACGCCGTCACCGGAACAATCTCAGGAGTGACTTCATTTTTCCAAGTTACGCGCACGCAAGTCTCAGTCGCACGTGCTTTGATGTGAACTTTGTTTTCAAGATCGACGCGATCAATTCGCGCCAATGGCATAAATGCTTGAGCTATCCCATCGGCAACCACCCCCCCTAACGATGCTAAATTGGTTGATGTTTTCTCCACAATTGGGCCCCACTGCCCAGTCTGCAAATCGCATTCCCGCACAATGATCTCAGTCGCTCCGGAAACCTGTCTAAGTCGTACCACCATCAATTTGTCATAGAATTTCAGCAGCGGGTCCTTCTCGAAGCCTCCTCCGGGATCCCCAGTCTCGATGGAGGAAAAAAGTAGGTTCCGCGTCGGTCCCGGAGGACTGCCAACATTAACGAACCAACTACTTGCGTCCATCAACTCGCAACCCGACTCGATATCCTCAAAGATCTCAGCCTCAAACGCGACCAATTCGGGTTGGCCTTGTTGACAGACCCAGACCGCGACTTGGTAGGGACGCGCCTCCCAAGCTCTGGCTGAGGCGCGTGGCGCTTTCTCTAGGGGAGTCCATCGGAAGTCCCCGCTCCTCCGTTTACTGACCGCCACGTCGGTTTTATCGCTTTGTTCAGCCGCCACCGCCACTTTAGCTTCGTCAGCAACCATTGCGACCGCACGGGCAGAAACCGAAATCAGCGTTGCTGCGCAGAGCATCATGACCACGATCATGGGGCGCGCTACACGCATGACGCCGAGCCGCGTGCGCGATGATTCAAATGTGTCAAAAGTACAAGTCACTATGATGGGTTCACAAGAGTGGGACAATGAATGTGTTAGGTGTTCTACTGCGAATCAAGCAGCTCTTTTCTGCGCTTAGCCTGAGCTGCGGTTTCGACTTTCCACCGATCAACGTACTGGTAAAGATGAACCAAATCACGGCCGATGTCATACACGTTGTCTCGAAAGGCAAAATGCTCTTTGACCTGATAAAGCGGGATCACTGAGAGGTCAACCGCGATCTGGCGATGAATGTTTCTCAGTGACATACAGGCGCCCTGCCAAGTCTGCGACGTAACGACACCACGCAATGACTGTTCCACTGGCGCAGAAATTTGATCTGCAAAGCCCGTCGGACCAAGCATCCGGATAGCATCAACAATCGGTTCTTCGATGAACAGTTCGGTGTACAGCACATCCCACTGCGAGTCTTCGGGGTAGGTGACTCCCGGGGGCAGAGCACGTAGGGTCGTCGAAATTCCGGCCGCATTCCACGACCGGGCGATCGCTGCCGCACAGTTCCTGACCATCGAACTATTCTGGTGAACCAAAACGAGCGTTGGTCTTCCGTCGTCACCATCGACGTCGTCAAGCGATTGTTCATTGGAATCTTTCTCAGGCGTTTCCTGCTTGATCGCGATTTCAGTTAACGCCATTGCCATTCGCTCGTTGTGGCGGAACGGTTTGACGCGCAAGTCATAACCGTACGAGATCTGGTCGTTGTCGTCGCCCCCCAAAGGAAACGGGCCTGATAGAGGATTGCAGCCGTCAATTTCTTGACCGTTGGTGATCACCTCATTGACAATCGCCTCGCGATCAATCGCCGTGGAAAGTGCATTTCTAAAACGATAGCTCTTTTTCAAAGACCCGCGAATCTTAGGCACCAACAAATGCACCGTTGGTATCACATACGGTCGCACCTGAATCGTTTCAACATCTTTGAGCCGCTGCAAGTCAGCAGGAGCGATGCGATCGACCACGTCAACCTCGCCCTTTAACAGGGCATCGACGGCATCTGTATCCGTCCGAAATGCCTGTTCAATGACAACGGGATGACGACCTGCTTCGCCGTCTAGGTAACGCTGATTGGCTCCAAAAAACGAGAACCGTTCATCATTGGAGATTAATTTGAACAGCCCATTTTGAGTCGCCATAGGATCACCCGCCTCAACCTCTGAGGTCGATTTCACTGCCGGATAAGGGATTTGCATCAGCGCTTCAGGACGCACAAACGGGCGTTGGAGCGTAACGACCACACGGGTGTCGGATTGAACTTCAACCGTGGCAAGGATCTTGGCCCATGTCGCGTCGTAGAATTCATTCACCGGATCTGCAAAAGCCAGCAGTCGCGTTGCTAGTTGAAATGCACTAATCGACGGCACGGATTTGGCGGCCTCTTTGTCCAAATCAAATGCGTACTTCAAACCAACATTGTCAATTCGTGATATCGTCCCATTGAGGAACTCATACCGAGCCCCCTCGTCGGACAATCCTGTCACCTCAACCAGTGATCTCTGAATAAGGCGGCCGACTCTTCTGGAGCCCCAATGGTCGAGACTGCCCGGATCAATCGCGCCGCCGCCTTGACTGACGCCGACCACAACCAGAGGAAACTGCATCATGATCTCAGCCTGAACCTCTTCAGTCTCACGCCGTCCTGGACTGATTCGATCGGCCTGTTTGGTCCTAAGATGAGCTTCGCGGCCCTTGCCTTGTTTGGCCAATTTGCGGGCTTCGGCAAGATACTTATCCGCGCGATTATTGAATCGTGCTCGCCATGTTCGAAGCAAGCGTTTTGACTCGGGACCATAACGCCCTTGCACGTTCTCCAGCGTTAATCGAATTGACTCGTACTGCCCGTCTTCTAGCTTTTTCTTGAGGATTCCCTCGTAACAAGCCAAGATGATTGCGATCAGCGGTTTGTTGAGCCCCGGAACTTTGAAATTCGGCTTCTCTTGATAGATGTCTTCAAAAATTGATAGCGCTACTTCGAACTCGCCTCCCTTGAATTTCTCCCTGCCGTCAAGAAACAGGCATGCGCGTAGCGTTTCGTTGACTTCCGATCGTGCCTTACCACCATGATCATAAACATACAGCAGGTTACGAAACGCCAAGCTCAATTCACCCCTGTCCATCATTTCGTTAGCTTCGGCCAATAACAAATCTGAAAACGTTTCGTACTTGCTGATGGCAGAGTAAGGCACTTTGAGGGGATACTCATTGTCTTCGACAAACTCAAAAATCAAGTCTCCACGCTCCGGAAGCGGTAACTTGAGATTGTCCGGTGGCACAATTCTCACCACCGCGCCTTCATTGGAGTCGTCAAGCGTGATGAGATCGAACGCATCGTTCTCAATCAACGGAGTGGACAAATCCTCGCGTGTAATTATTTGGCCAAAGCAACTCCCGCAGGAGAACCCTACTAACGGGGACAGCATCCACACAAGCAAACACGTCGCGCTGCGGACTTGCGTGCGTTTCACCGATCGCCGACCCCGCCGGGAACCGTTAACTTGATTTTTGCGATTAGTGGTGTGCATGGTTTGGCTGTCTAAATTGGTGTGTCAAGGTTGCGAAGATGGTGGGGCGCATGGCGCAACTACTTCAGCGACGAAGCTTCAATCAGGTGGACGGTCCCATCGTTACCGGGAATCCAAAGATTATTGCCAGACACGACAGGTTGTTTGACAACTGGCTGCTGAAGATTACCCGCCAACGTCTGCGTTCCTTCGGCAGGCGACAACGCGATCAGCATGCCGTTGTTGACCGTAAGCAATATTTTCTGTCCAAACATTTCAGGTGGACCAGCAAGGCGAACATTGCCCAGCTTCACCGCCCACTTTCTCTGTAGCTGTAGGTCGTAAGCCACCAATTCATCTTGATCCGTTTGAATCAGCAGGAGGTCCTCTACCAACCATGGCCCCGCCACATAGCGATCGTCAAGCTTCTGGGTTGCTTCGACGGCAGGGCTCCCGTTGACCGCAATCGTCACAAGCGCGTCTTCGTTTTGGTCTGAGGTGACGCCGAACGCCGTGCCCTCACGATACTGCAACTGCGAAACCAGCGGAGTTTCAAATTTAAGCTCCGCTTCCTTTCTCACCACATTACCTTTAAGAGAAATCATATACAGCATGCTAGAGCTTCCCCCCTTGTCGGTAATGATATCTGAATGAGCTGCAATCACTCGCCCCGCCCCAATGTCGACCAACGGCAACCACGGCACCGTCATGCCTGGTGCAACCGGTGGCAGAAATGGCGTCCCATCCAACAGGCCGGACTCTGGGCTAATTTTTGCGACTTGTCCGCGTTTGGTCGCCACCACCAGACTGTCATCGATCAAAATAGGAGAATGGCTGACGGAATCACCGGGCTCGAGTCCCAATTTAAACAAACGTGATTTCTCTGATCCGGGAGTGAAGCTGAGGAGATCATTGTTTTTGTTTGCACTGACGGCAATCAAATTGCCCTGTTCGTCTTTGAGCAAATCGTCAAAGGACAGGTTCTCGATCACCTCGCTGGCGATGACGGGAGAGGAGGCAACACCCGTTTGGACGTTTGTCGATTCAACTCGAAACACGTCACCTTGGTTAGAGACAACGTCCAAGCCGTCACGGCCCGCAATCACACCTGTTACTTTGCCTCCAAAATCTGTCCGCCATACAGGCGCAAGCGATTTCGCATCGACTAACGACGCCGAGACCATCGACGAACCAAGTCGTCGGCGGACGTGAAACAGTTTATCGTCCAGCAAAACAGGCGGACACAAAAACGCATCGCCAGGTTCCACGACCTCTTCGTCTTTCAACTGTCCAAGATTGCGTTGCACCTTATATCGCCGCAGCCCCCGTCCGGCCGCCCAAAGTTTTGTCCCTTGGAACGTCGCGTAGGCCTTTCGACCATCGGTCTCAAAACGCTTCTTGATTCGTACGGAAACTGGATTGGTTTCGCTTCCCGGATTCAATTCTAAAACCCGCATGTCTCCATTGTCCGCGAACAGGAACAGGCCCCTGCCGAAGTAACGAATCGGCGTATTGATCGGAGCGTCCGTGACGCGGCTGATCACTTGCGCAATTTGGAGGTTGAAGCCACTCTCGTCGGGTTTGATGACTAACAAGTCAGCAAAATCGCCACCGTTTCTGACCACGACCAAATATCCTGACCACGCGATCGGCGGTACCGAGATACTGTTTCGAGCATGACCAAGGTACATGACGTCGCGACAATCGAACGTCGATGTCGAAATCGCATAGAGATTTGAGTATGAGCCGGTCTGATAGATCACCGGCAAGCGACTGCCTACTAGCGCACCGGTGTTGGTGGCCTGCGGCAGCTGCGAACCGCCGACCATTTGGCCCGTCTCACCGTCGAGCAGCAAGATCTTTCCGGACAATGTCGTCACCACCACGCGCTCTTCGTTACAGTTCGGTTCATGGAAACGTTCGCCTATTTCAGCGGACCAAGCAACCGACCCGTCATCGGTTCGCACCCGACTAATTCGAAAACGCAAAAGATCCGATACGATGACCGTTTCAGCATCAAACGATTTGGGTTGAAACGTTGTTTGCAATCCAACAAACTTTCGCCAGAGCACATCGCCGGTGGCCATGTTGAATCCATAAGCCGCTCCATCGATCAGCGCAGACAGTGACTCTCCCCGCAGGCCATTGACAGGCTTACCCGTTGTCGAGGCAAGTACGACGGTCCGCCCAAGCCCGACTGTCGCATCGTCAGCGGATACCGCGACCTGCTGTTGAACGGGTGTGACCAGCACCTGTTCGGCATCGCTGATCACACGCATGGTTTCTCGCAGTTCCTTACGAGCCGCTAGATCAGGATACTCGCGTGTCAACTCAATGAACGTTCGAAACGCCTGGTCGGTTTGCTTTTCTTCGCCCATCGTTTTAATTTTCGCGATCGTCGAAGTGTACGACTCTTCTTTGTCAATCAATCCATTGACGGCGCTGCGATTGTTTTCGATGTCTGCGATAAACTTAGATACCGTCTCGTTCTTACGAGTGGCGCCGGAGAGATACAGCGGGTTGTCGATGAATTTCCAAAATCCATCGAGTATTCCTTTGGCCTTCTCCATTTCTGGCAGCTCTTTCAGGTCAACGGCTTTTTCCGATTCGTGGAACAGCGACTTGGTCAACATAAAGCCAAGATCGTCTCGCACCTTGGTCAGCTTGTTATCAGGCTCTTTAGCCAACGGTGGCAACAATCCTTGGCCAGCCTGAATTGTCTCCACCCAGTTCTTCGATTCAAACTTTGAACGCAGCACCGACTGAACGCGATAGGTCTTCGCCAGATCGATATTCTTATGAGAAGGATTGTCCTTGATGAACTCGTCGAACTTAACGATCGCATCTTCGAACGTGAAATTGTCCTTGC
>CALKXO010000122.1 GCA_938003615.1 uncultured Pirellulaceae bacterium
ACGTGCCGAGCTACCGGGTCGAGACCGCAAAGAAGTCAAAGGCTTCTTCTCCATCAGCCAAGGAATCCAAACGATAGCAAACTTATTCTCAGGGAATTCTAATTGTCGCTAATGGGAACTTCTAATTGTCGCCGAACAGGCCGATTTCAGGATAATAGTGCGCTGCAATTTTGCGCTGCTCACTAGACCCGTTTGACTCGAACTGATTGGGATCGACTGAATTCATCGTCCAGTGGTACCCCCATTTCTCCTTTTCAGCGTCGGCTCCAAACCAAGGCATGAAGTGGGCGAAGATTTGGGTGGCCCGTTTCGCCGAAGAACCGCTGGTCGCTTTTTGCTCCTGAGCCAACCCAGAGCTCCAGTTGAAAAACGTCAGAAAACAGGCCAATGTCCAGAAAATCATCTTTTGCATCACCGCGATCACACTATTTCTGGATACAGACTAAAACTTTCTCAATCGAGTTTTAACAACTCCTTGGGGTTGGTCGAGCAAATCCATCGCGACGATCTTCCAAGCTCCGTCAACGACCTTGACCTCAAACATGGCATCGTACTGGTTTGTGCGCTCGTGAATATGTCCCCAATGTTCGATCGTTCCAACGATATTCCATTTACAGCGATACTGAAATCCGTTTTCAACAAATGGCTCCGCCTGCTGCTGCCCGCTGAGTAATTGAACGTCTTCGATTTTCGAAACCGCACCTCCCTGTTCGCTGATTCGCAAACTGTCGTTGATCTGTAAATACAACTTCCGCAGCAGCGGCCCACTCACACTTCTAGCGAGCGTGTCATAAACCTGACTCTCTTCGGAATAGTCGAACGAACGAAACAGATTCCTGTGCAGCTGAAGAAAAATCGTGTTGGCTGTCGTTTCCGATATTGCCAATCGACCCGGCGGCTCAAAAGGTGACTGCACCTCAACTTGCGCGGTATCTGCCGATAGCAATCCGGCCACACCCAGAAGCGTCGCCGATCCTAACAACACACCACCGCCGCCGCCACGCGCGAGGCAAACACATGAGGCGATCACCCCAAGCAGAAAACATGCAGCAGAGACAACTGGAATAGCAACCGTTGCGGGTTCAACATGGTAGCGCGGATCGTCCAGATCGACATTCGTAACGGCAGGCAGCTCCGGCGCATCGGACGCCTCCCATGAATAAACGTTGTTCTCGAGGAACATCGAGAAACTCACTTGCTTCACCTCGTTATAGGGAAAGGCAACGGCATCAACCGACCGTATGGTTTCTTCGTTGAACTTATCCCACGCAACATCGACTTTCAACGGTCTACCTTTTGCCGGGTAGCGCATGATGATCCCGACGCGCCCACTGGCCATGCTGACTTTTCGTTTTTCGGCTTGCACCGCAAAATCTCTCAGATCCAACCCATAAAAGTCGATCCGATCGAACACCGGTTGAACTTCCACGCCATCGATCAACACTGGGTTGCCAACGCTGAAGAACCGTCGGATCTGTTTGGCCGCCGCGGATTGTTCTTCCACCGTCAGAAACGACGGATCGGATCGTTCAAACTCAATCATCGCCGCTAGGTTCGCTAACGGAATCAGTACCTCATGGCGGACTTCGGCATTGTTAATGTAGATAAATGAGTACACGCTGCTGTAACTGCCGATGCCCAGCGTGTCTTCCCTTTGTTTATCAAACCACGAATCCCATTGCTCCTGCGAATCTTCTTGCGAAAGCGGGGGACGATCCCAATCAAAACGAAACGTCTCCGGAGCACCCGGCTTGAGCATTTTTTTGTATGGCGTTTCTGATCCCGCTTGCTTCAGCAGCACCTTCAATTCCGATGGCAGCAACTGCCCCTCGGCGACCATCTGTTGTTCAATGGTGAGAAACTCAGGTGGCTTGTCATACTTCAGTTCTAACTCAAAACCTAAGGTGTACTGCATCAATGTCCCCGCATCGGCACCTTCCTTGGGTAAGTCCGGATTAACGACACCGCTAATTTCAGCATCAATGACCTCGCCATTTACGTTTAAGAAACGGATCTTTTCTACTAGATACTGGGCGTGATCCTGCGTCGCCTCAAAGATCTCGGCGCTGTCGTACTTGCCGCTTTCCAAAGGCTCAACGCCCTGCAGCAGTTCAAGATCTTCGGCAAAACACGTCAGCCGGACTGTCGTTTGAAGGCGATTGACGTAGACTTCTGCCTCCACAATCGAAACAGGATGTATAACAACCCATTCACCTGCTGAAGCGCGAACTGCGACAGAACAAACCAGCATCACCAAAATCAACGAGACGCCAAAACCGGCAAAACGATTCATGTGCGCGATTCTCCAGTTGGCTTCCCAGAGAAAACTGATCTGAGCAACATCACACCAAACACAAATGGCAGTAAGCTGACAACTCCGGACAAGACCCACGACCAAGTCCATGACAAAGCCAATTCGGAATCCTCACTCAGTCGCCATTGGTTGAATTGGACAGTAAAATTGATCACTCCCCACATCATTAGTACCGCACCGGCGAACGCGGTACTAATGTATCGCGCCATTAAATTCAATTTTTTCGACATGCGTCTAACTTAACTCCTCAGCCACCATACCGCTATGCCACCCAGCCACAGCAGCGAAGGCCAGCGTGACAAAGGACAGGAATACGGCTCCCAGCGCCGACGTCAGAATGTTCAACCAAGGCACCGGCACATGCATCAACACACCGGCCACAAAAGCGAGGCTGGCCATCGCAAACACCACCAAGAACACCGTCTTCCAATGCTTGCCGTTTTTTCGAAAATGCACCGCCACATCGGCCGAAATAATCGCAAAGGGTGACTGGGCGTACCAGACGGCGGTCAGGAAAGGAAGCGCTAGGAAGAACCGCACCGGTGCAGTGATGTAAATCGACATCAACATCAACACCGGCGCGCCAGCAACTGCAAAACTGACGGCCGTTATCAAAAGCGTGCTGGTCCATTCGGTGGTCGCACCCAACTGCCATGACTTTATCTTCGTCTTGCCGCGGGCGGTCTCTCTGAAAACCACCCCGCAGAAATACCACAGCAAAATCGTTCCAATCGCATACGGCAACCAGCCAACACCAAACCGCCAAAATCCCATCGTCGCGGTGTCGCCCATCGTCGGCGCCTCGATCGCGCTGAATTTTGACAGCGCCGAATGAGAAATCACGTTCCCAATCGCCAGTAGCGCCGCGGCGATACAACCACGCACCGCCACACTGAACTCAGTCACCAGCTCGACCGCCGAACTAAAGAAGGAATCGAAACGCATCTCAGGAAGCTTTGTTTTTGCCTTTCCCTGCTTTTTCTTTTTCGGCTGGTATCCATTCTCAGTCTCGCTCTTGTCCGGATTCTTCTTCGCCAACTTTTTCGCTTGCTGGGTTGATTTTGAGCGATACGGATTTATTTTCTCGTTCGCCGAATCCTTCTCTGACGCCCCATCCTGCTTTTCTTTGGCAGCTTTTGACTTTTTCGCCGCAGCGGCCAGTTCTGCCGGATTTACAAAACTTGCATCTTCTAAATCCAGCGGTCCGGGCAGAGAAAGATCCTCCGCCAAAAAATCTTCTGCACCGTGAACATCCACAACGTCGTCAGGAAAGTCATCCTCTTCATCGAAAACCACATCCGCAACCGCGGCTTCATTCGGTTCTCCGTTCGGTGAAACTTCCGTGGCTTCATCCTCCAGCAAGACGTCCGCAAAATCGTCGTCCGATAATTGAACACCGGAGATTTCATCCGGATCTTTCGCCGGCTCCTCACGCAACCTCAGCGGTTCGTCGTCATCGTCCTCAATGAGCTCCTCGACGACCTCGGCTTCGACCAATTCATCTTCCGTTGAACTGTCGTCTTCCAACGGCGCTAACGTCAACTCGCCGTCATCTTCGGTATCGCCAAGCACCTCGGCATTTTCAAGTTGCAAACTATCGTCCAACGCGAGGCCAATCTGCTTCTCGATTTGGGCCTTCTCTTTTCTGTTGGGAGGTCGCACAGTGACCATCGAATAACAGTCGCCACACTTAATCTTCGTTGCGACTTGGTTGAGGCTGACCTGTATTCTTGAATCGCAAACCGGACAACGAATCCCATAACTTCCTTTTTCAACAAACGGGTTAGGGGTTCCTGTGCTGCCAGCGAGAAGCTGATTCAGATCGCCAACACCGCCCGTTTTCGAACCATCGTTTACTTTCGATTTGTCATGAAAGCCGTCGAGCAACAAATCGGTTTCGGGATCATCCGCGATGTCAGCCTCATCTTCGGCCTGAAGATCGTCATCCTGATTGGATTGGGGTGCGAGCGAATCATCTTCGACAACAGCGAACTCGAATTCGTTCTCCAGCAAATTGGACTGTTTTGCAGAGTGGGGCGACTGTTCTGATTCTTCGATGCCGCTAGTTTCAATCGCCAAATCCGCAGCCGTCCAAACATCCTCGTCGCCAGACGCCTTCAGTGGGCCCCCGGAAAGAAAGTCTTCGTCATCGTCTGGCGGGAGTAACATCGGCAAAATATCACTTGGCACTTCGACCTTACGCTGGCAACGGGAACACTTAACCTTCACGTCCTCTGCAATGTTTGGCACAGCAGTGACTTCGATCGATGCCAGACAAAAGGGGCAATCAAAATGGAACGGTTCTGCCAAAATAGTCCCTATCTCTGTTATGGATTGCTGATGCTGATTCACGAGAGGTCGTGTTGCGACGTGATTCCTACCAAGATAGTTTAAACTGCGTTACGATTCGACCAATCAAGTCGCACTTCGGACTACTTCGCAGCGAAATTGTATTTTTGCGATCTCGTCAGGCCAAACTATCCGCCAAGCACGTAAACTTTGTCAGTTGCATTGATTAGACAAAACCTCGCGCGAACTCCCGCCAAGCGATTTTCTCTCTATAATCAGACCAGATGTTCACTCACCTCCGCCTCCCCGTTACCTAAATGAAGCTGATCAAAGTTGCCGCCGCCGCACTTAACCAGACCCCGATCTACTGGGAAAACAATCTCGCCAATATCGTCTCCGCGATCGAACAAGCACGATCGGAGGACGTTTCCCTGCTGTGCTTGCCCGAGTTATGCGTCACGGGCTACGGTTGCGAGGACGCGTTTCATTCGTCCGGCATTCGACAAAGTGCGATCGATACGCTTAAAGAGATCCTTCCGCACACCACTGGGATGGTCGTTTCAGTCGGGCTCCCACTGCTGTACGCCGGTGGAATATTTAACGTCGCGGCATTGATCGTCGACGGCAGCCTGATCGGATTCGCCGCCAAACAGCACCTCGCCGGTGACGGCATCCATTACGAATCACGTTGGTTCAAAGCGTGGCCTGCAGAAGTAGCGGCCACCGTAGAAATCGATGACGTTGAGTATCCGATTGGAGATCTGGTGTTTGATGTGGGCGGTGTCAGACTTGGATTTGAAATCTGCGAGGACGCTTGGGTAGGATCGCGGCCCGGTGGCAGCTTGGCCGCGCGCGGCGCTGATGTCATCCTCAACCCAAGCGCCAGTCATTTTGCGTTTGGCAAACATGAAATCCGCAAACGATTTGTTCTCGAAGGCAGCCGCGCTTTCAACGTCAGCTATATCTATGCGAATCTGGTCGGCAACGAATCGGGCCGCGCGATCTTTGATGGCGACACGATGATCGCATCGGGCGGCAGGCTGCTGGCCACCGGCAGCCGTTTGAGTTTTGATCTTTGCTACCTGACCACCGCCACGATCAACATTGAGGCAACTCGGATGGTGCGGGCGCGCACCGGAAGTTTCGAACCGGACGTCGACGGCGATGAATCGGATGTCATCGATGCGAATTTCTCGTGGCCAGACTGCGGGCTGACCAGAGCCGAAGTCGTTCCACAGGACTGGGAGGTCGACACCGACCTGAAGGCGGAAGAATTCACCCGGGCAGTGGCGTTGGGTTTGTTTGACTACATGCGAAAAAGCTTCTCCAGTGGGTTTGTTGTATCTCTGAGCGGCGGCTGCGACTCGGCCAGCATCGTGGCGTTGATCTACGCCATGTTCCGCCTTGCCGAAACCGAACTGGGCTTTGATGGCCTGCTAAAACGGATTGAGTACTGTCTACCTTCGGCGTTGAAAGCCAGGCCGCCCAAGGACTGCCGGGAACTGATCGGCGCCATGCTGACCACTGTCTATCAGTCTACAGAAAACAGCGGTGACGTGACGCGCGGCGCTGCCGCAGCGGTTGCTGAAGAAGTCGGCGCAACGCACTACTTGTTCGACGTCCAGCCAATGGTCGATGGATATGAGAAAGTTGTCTCTGATGCAATTGGCACCAAGCTGAATTGGCAGGAGCACGACATCACGCTGCAGAACATTCAGGCGCGTGTGCGTTCGCCAAGCGTCTGGATGTTGGCGAATTTGAATAATGCGTTGTTACTTTCGACCAGTAACCGCAGTGAAGCGGCGGTCGGATACGCAACCATGGACGGCGACACCTCAGGCGGCGTCAGTCCGATTGCGGGCATCGATAAAGACTACTTACGCAAGTGGCTGGTCTGGATGGAGCAGACCGGGCCGTTTGGTATCGAGGGTCTACCGGCGTTGAAAACGGTCAACGACCAACAGCCAACTGCCGAACTGCGACCGCCAGGTGAAAACCAAACAGACGAGGGCGATCTGATGCCGTATGAAATCTTGGACGCGATTGAACGGTTGGCGATCGGCGACAAACTGGTGCCCATCGAAGTCTTCGAGCACATGCTGGTCAAATTCCCGAAATCGGACCGTCGGCAAATGGGGGACTGGGTCGTCCGTTTCTTTAAACTCTGGTGCCGCAACCAGTGGAAGCGCGAGCGTTACGCTCCGTCGTTCCATCTAGACGATCAGAATTTAGATCCCAAGACTTGGTGCCGATTCCCCATCCTCTCCGGCGGATTTCAGAAGGAACTCGCCGATCTGGAACGGCATATCGAATTAGCAGAAATGTAATTAGTAGCCGCTTCTCTCCGAAAAGCGCGGCCTTCTCGGGGAGAGGGACCTACGGATTGCCTAGAACAATCGTCCTTGACCATCATCTCTTTCAGGAACACAAAACCGATCGCAATCCAACTGCGGCGTGCCGGACTTCAAACCACTCCTCTTCAAATGAAGTTTGAACAAGGCTTCAATCTGCTGCGCCCAAATCCCAGAGCCCTTCATACGCTGGCTGAAATCAGAATCGTAAAGCTTTCCACCACGTAGGGCGCGCATGCGACCAAGAATTTTCTCTTGCGCGTAGGGCATATGGCTCTCCAACCAGTCAACAAAAACCGGCTCGACCGCCAGCGGCAAACGCAGCATCACGTAACCAGCCCTTGAAGCACCGTGCTGAGCAACAGTACTGAGAACGGACGGGATCTCCGCATCGTTAAGACCCGGAATGATCGGCGCGACGAGCGCTTTGACTGGTACGCCGACCGCAGATAACTGCGCGATGGCATTCAACCGCGCCTGCGGTGAACTGCTGCGAGGTTCCATCACCCGCACCAACGACTGATCTAACGTTCCGACGCTGACGGTGACAACGACCAGATTCTGCGCCGCCAGTTTCTCTAGCAAATCGATGTCGCGCGTGACGAGCGCGTTTTTGGTCGTGATCCTGATCGGTTGACCGTACTCAAGCGCCACTTCCAAACACTGGCGGGTCAGCTTTAACTCACGCTCACATGGCTGATAACAATCCGTGACTCCCGATAGCATGACGGGCTCAACCTGATCGCGCCATTTCTTTCTGGACAACCATTTGCGAAACAAGCTGGCCGCCTGACGTTTGACGAAGATCTTGGATTCAAAGTCGATTCCCGCGTTAAGACCAAGATACTCGTGCGTCGGCCGAGCGTAGCAGTAACTGCAACCGTGAACGCATCCGCGATACGGATTCAAGCTGTAGCGAAAATCGACATCCGGCGACTGATTCTCACTGACCACGGTGCTGGAGTCATCATCGTAATACTCTGTTTTGATTTTCCCTGCCAGTTGCACGTCTTCTGGTTCCAGTTGATCAAACGTCGCTTCCAGCGCAACCTTCTCGAATCGGTTTTTTAGCTGTAGAGAGGTGCCGCGGCCGGTAAGTTTTTGCTTCGCAGATTGACGGTCGGAGGACGTCATGGCTCTGGGTGCGTGGAAAAAGAAACGCTATGCAGACAGCCCCTATATTATAGGCGAATCTAGCTCGAAGCGTGAGCGTGGCCTCTGCATGCCGAGTTGCTGCCTCGCTTAGGCGTTTTGAAGTTGCACATTTGAAATCGAGTTTGGCATTTTGCCTCAAAATCGCTTGTGAAATTTAAGTCGCGAAGCGATCTCAATACAAGCCCGAAGCGCAACGGCCTGTTGATTTAATGGTGTTTCGCAACTTTGAAAATGCGCTATTATGGCAAGCATGGAGGTATTCGATGGCTGACTTTGCTGCCCCGCCGCTGCCGCGGGATCAGATCGTGCTTTTTCCTGAAAAGCTTGACCAAATCATTCCCCCAAGACCACAGCGTGCGAATGCTTGATGACATTCTCTCGCGGCTCGACTGGAGCAAGTGGGAACAAACGTACAACCGACGGATCGGCCAACCACCGATCCATCCCAAAATAATCGCTTCGGTGATCCTCTGTCGCATCCGCTCTTCGCGCGCCTTGGAAGAAGCGCTCAGCATCCGCAGCGACTTCCGCTGGCTGGTCGAAGGTCGCACTATTGATCACAGCACGATCAGTGAGTTTCGGCGCAAGAACCCCGAAGCCCTCAAAGAGATCTTCGTGCAGATCGTACTCGTCGCTCGCGATCTTGGGCACGTTCCCTTGCAAACGCTTGGATTCGATGGCACTCGCATGCGCGCCAACAACCGTAAAACCGGCACGCGAACGCCTGAGGATCTTCGCAAAGCCAAAGAAGAACTCAAAGCCCGGTTCTCTGAACTCGAAGCCAAAGCTGCTACAGCGGACCAGCAAGACGAAGAGCGGCTTGGAGCAGCCAACTATCATACGCTCAGCGAAGAACTGGCCGACGTCGAGCGTCGTCGCCAGAAAGTCGACGCAGCACTGGCCGAGCTCGATCGGCTCGAGAGTGCAGGCGAAAAGATTCCTACGCGTCTGCCGATCACCGATCCGCAATCTCGTGTCACGCCAAACAAGGACGGCGGTTTCGCTCCCAACTACACGCCCCACGCGACGGTGGATATCGATAGCGGTGTCGTGGTTTCGGCGGATGTGATCGCCGAGGCCAACGAAGACAAACAGATGCTTGCTTCGGTCGAGGATGTGAAGGAATCCTTCGGTCTTGAGCAGGCCCCGAGCGAGATGTTGGCCGACGGGCTGATGAGCACCGGCGACAACTTGGCGAAGTGCGAAGCAGCCGGAATCGAGCTCTACTCGCCGATCAAACTCGGTGCGGGGGAGGACAACCCGGCGATCCGCGAAGACCTTCGCATGCCGGTTGCCCCGGAGGATCTGGATCGACTCCCTACGACGACAACAAAGAAGAAAGATGGCTCGAAGTCAACCAAATTCAACAAGAACGCGTTTGTGTACGACGCCGATAAAGACAGTTATTGGTGTCCCGCTGGCAAGGAGTTGGCTTACTCCAACAAGACGAGCCAAGTCGAAGGCGGTCGCCAGCGGATCAGGTATCGCTATCGTGCTGAGGCGTCGGATTGTGCGAGTTGCCCATTGGCAGCGATGTGTCTCAGTGGCAAGGCCAGGCAACGTCAGGTTGGTCACGAACAACATGAAGCCAAGCGAGTGGCTCACGCTCAGAAGATGTCGACCGCGGAGGCCAAGGATAAATATTCACGTCGTCGCCACGCGGGCGAGCGTCCATTCGCGATGATCAAGAGTCACTTTGGTGCGCGTCAGTTTTTGACACGCGGTTTGGCTGGAGTCCGCAACGAGTGGCTTTGGTTGACCAGTTCGTTTAACCTGCATCGTCTGCTGAGCCTGATCGCCAGCGGAGTCGACCCACCACCGGCTTGCCCGGCATCGTAGCCTTCCTTGTCCGTCTAACCTTTTTAACTTACTGCCTCTTGCCCCCGTCTGTTTCGTGCTGCGCACGAACCGGACGGGGGGAAGGGGGATAGCAACCAAAAACCAAGTAATCGACAATATTTCAACAAGCCGGTAAGCGAGTGAACCCCAGAAGGTTGCCAATATCCACTCGCTGGCGCTTCGGGCTTGTAGTAGCGCAACCTCATTACGCGTCGGGTTAGGTGCCGTGCTGCCACCACGGGCTCGCAAGAAGTAATTAACTGAAAACTGGCAACGTATCAAAACCGCCACCAAGCACATCTTGCGCGTCTACGTTCAGCCATTGCGACAAAATCGTCGCATAAATTCTTCGAAAATCGTACTGAACCTTAAGGTCACCATTGACTGAGTTGGTCAAGTCGGGTGCATCTCCCAGTAAACCACCTTGAACCGCCCCGCCTGCCAGAAACACCGGACCGGCAGTTCCATGATCCGTTCCCTGCGAATCATTTTCCTCTATGCGACGACCAAATTCACTGAAAGTCATCACGACCACACGATCATCCAAACCGGCGTCTCTAAGGTCGTCAAGCAATGCCTTGAGTGCGTCCGAATATTCGCGCAGCAACCTACCGTGATCGTAGCTTTGCGTTGAATGAGTATCGTACCCGCCTTGCGACGTGTAATAGATTCGACTCCGTGAGCCACTTTTGAGAAGTTGTGAAACAAGCTTCAACTGAGCCCCAAGTCGTGTTTTCGGATACTTAGAATCATTCGGTTCTTTTGTGCCCCGCCGCTTGAACTCTTCGGCAGACGAATACGCACTTAGCACTTGCTTTGAAACAAACTGCTGCAAGTCAGCTTTTGCATCAAATTCTTGTTTCGGTCCTATTGAATTTAGAACAAGTCGCAGATCTTCTTCACGTGATAGAGAAATTGCTTCCGACCTCCGTCCCCATAAAGCAACCGGTGTCTCCTGCTGTCCAACATAGATCGAGTTCTTTTTCCCGACGAACGTGTCTAGGTCGAGCGTTCGCCCAAGCCAACCGTTGTTGTCGTGTTGCTGGTCGTCAAAACGGGCCGTCTGCCAAATTTTCATACTGCGAAAATGAGACCGATCCGGGTTCGGGTAGCCAACGCCCTGGACAATCGAAAACCGTCCGTCATCAAACAGTTCTTTGGCGGCCTTCATCGACCGATGCAATCCAAGATGATCGTCGATCTTAAGAACATCTTTTATTTTGACGCGCAGTTCCTTTCGCGCCCGTCCATACGCATCGTCAGCATACGGCACGACCGTGTTGAGCCCATCGTTGCCGCCATCCATCTGGATCACAACCAGCACTTTCTCCTCGGACGCCAGTTCGGCAGCGTTTGCGGTTCTGCCAAAGACAAGAGGTAAAACCGGCGCCATCGAGACGATAGAGCTTTTCTGCAAGAAGTTTCTTCGTGAAAGCATTGGTTTCTCCAGTTAAGTTTTCGTTTTTGAAAATTTGCAATCAACCCAGTTGGTGTTCCGCTCTCGATAGCAGCAATGATACTGCAGTGGAAACTGAACGATCCGTCAAAGAGTTCAATTTCGAAATGGTCTCGCGTACCGATTCCGCTGGAGCCTCGCCCCAAAGCAATGTTGCCAGCCAGCGGACTTGTTCCTCGATTTTCTCACCGGCCCCATGCTGCTGAATCAGTTTGTCCAACTCCAGATCGCGTACCGGATGCCAAAGTTCGCCTTGCGCCAGTGCGCTGGCAAAATTTGCACGTGCAATAATGGCACGTGAGCCTAGCCACGCTCTTCCCTCGTTCCAGCCACCAACATTGGGTGGATAGAACAGATTTTGCCCCATTCTCTCAACCCATTGAGCCGAAATCATCGAACTAGGAGGAGACTCATTGAGTTCCAAACAACGGATCGCGCCCGCGACATATTCGGCGGGACCAAGAACTTTGGATCCAATGTTTGCGTCAGCGAAAAACAACTTCGATCGCAGTACCCTATCGATTGCCCAACCGATGTTCAAATCGTTTTCCACGAGCCCATCAGCAAGTTCACTCAATGCCGTTTTTGAAACAACGCCTTCCCCCATAAACGTTTTGCAAATCCGCCATGCGATTCGCCGCGCGGTCGCAGGGTTACCCAGCAATATCTCAAGAAGCTGATCTCCGTCGAACGATTGTGTCTTGCCAAAAATCTTCAGTTCACCGTCGTCATGGCGTGATTCTCTGTATTCGAATTGATCATTAATCACCGTCCATCCGGTGAGCGCTCGAGCAGCTTCCTTTACATCGGATTCGCAATAGGCCCCCACGCCGAGAGTAAACAGTTCCAGTAATTCACGGGCCAGATTTTCGTTGGCTTTTCCTTTTCGGTTGGTGTCCCCGTCCAGCCACAGGATCATGGCTGGATGCTTCACGACGGCTGACAAGAGTTCACCAAATCGACTGCGACCATGCTTGCGAAATAGTTCATTCTGCTGCCGCATCAAAACGAGATTCTTTACCTTTCGGTTGCTGGTCGCGAAATGATTGTGCCACATCAATGCCAGCTGTTCACCAAGCGGATCAGTCGTCGTTACCATCCGGTATAGCCACCACGCCTTGAGGCGCTGCGGATTCCCCGACGCAATGGCCGCATCGCCAATCGTGTTGGAAATCCCATCAAGGTCACTAGGCTGATCAACCGTGTTACCCTTGAGCAATCGAGAAATCGAAGCTTCGGGCCCTGCCTCCAAATCACGCTGAAGATCAGACCACGATGCGGCAAAACCTGCGCGACGATGCAAATGAACGGCGCGTTTGAGGTTCCACGGGTATTCATCAGTCGGTTGATAACCTGACCAGATCATGGTGTTTTCCGTAGGAGAAACTATCGGGTTTGTAGACAACCAAAAACACGAGTCATTAAAATTTAGGCTTAAACTCGCCAAGGTCCAGCAATTGTCCGGGCTCGACGGTGAATTCTTTATAGCCTATGTAATCGTCGAGCATCCCCGACGCGAAGGATGTCTCCATGCGATACGTTGCGCCGGGGATTAATGCCGGGTACGTGACGCGCAGTTCATCATCGAGTTTCGGTCCGTGGCCATTGATAGCCCCTCCATAGTTGACTCGATCGATGTTCACATTGAAGTCCTCGTCAGCCGCCAGTTTGCCGAGACGCATTGCTTTAAAATCGAATTTCGTCACACCTGGCCTAAGTCTGAAATACAGAGCGGGACTTTGGATCGCGGTCATCTTTTCACGGTCGTCTTCGTCTTCCACGATAAACTTGGCTGTCGCAGAACCACACGGCTGCAGCACAACCTTAACTTCTTCGTCGGTCGCCTTCAAATCTATTGTCGCGCCCAGCTTTCTCTTTGCGTCTAGGAAGTGGACTTTGTAGCTTTCACCCGGCTCAAGTCCTGTCAGCTCAAACTTGCCCCCGAGCGTCGGTGGGGTATCGCCACGCCACCCGCCGGCGAGATTCCACGATTTAAGTCGCGTCAAAATAATCGCTTCTTTGATTAACTTGCCTTCTTCATCGACCATCACACCGCGGACCGTCTTGCCTGGAATAACTTCGATTTCGGCGTCGATTGAATCGGTCCCTTCTTCAACCGTTATCCAATGGAACGCATTTGCGTAAAAACGATTTCCGCCAGGCTTACCCTCGGTCATCATGCGCGATTCCATCGTCTGCAAAACGTAGTTGCTGTCTTTCTTTCGAACGACCAGCGTACCCCTGCTAGGTGGAACGGCGTAGGTAAACTTCCCATCGTTGTCGGTTTTCTGTTGCGCCTCCCATCCTGTAATCGCATTTTTCGGCAAGCTTTTTCCAGAACTTTCGAACGTAATCGTGGCGTCACTCACCGGTAGGCCAGTTCCCTCTTCGATCACAAGACCTTTGACCAGCGTTACCCGAGGTAGCTGAATATCGACGTTGCGGTTCGTGTCACTGTTTTCCCATTTGAGCTCTTCCGCCTTGCGTCCCATGTAGGCAACACCTTGAGGCGGATAGGCCGAAACGCCAAACCTAATACCGGGATTGGGAAGTATACGATACTTTCCTTCTTCATCAGTTCTCCCTTGGACCGAGATCATCGAACCGTATTCCTCTTGGCTGGACCAAATCGAAACCTTTGCGTTGGCAACGGGCTCGTTTGTGTCCTCATAAGTGATCTTACCGGTAATGATTTTCGCTGGTGAAAGTGTTAAGACGACTTCCTCTCCGGGTTTGAAATTTTTCACCAAAGGCCGATATGTTCCATCACGCGAACCACGCTGCTCAGACATTTCAGTGTTGAGGGCAATCTGCTGGGGCGCAAATCTTTTACTGTCGACCAGCTTGAGAAACGTGCCTAAGTTTTTAGGGATTCCCTTCAACTGAAATTTCCCATCATTGTCGGTAGTCACAGGTTGAACCCAAGCTTGGGGCGTGGTGCCAGCTAATTTATTGGTAGGCGTTCGAAGTCCTGCTCCCGCCCCTCTCGAACCAAGTTTGGCTTTTGGGTTCATGACCCCTTGGACTTGAAGTGTTTCTCCAGAGGCCGGTTGCCCATCGATGTCGACAAGCCTCCCGTTGATGATTCCTTGTTCTTTCAAGCTGAACTCGAATGAATCGTCACTCTCCAAATCAAACAGATTCAATTTCATCCAACCAACAGCCGCCCCATCTTTCCTCGCGATCAGCTGCAGTGATTCCTCGGCTATTTCACTGAGCCCCTTATACGTGAGCGTGCAAGTTCCGTCTTTGCCAGTGATCGCGTTTCCTAACAAGAGTGATTTCGAATAATCGCGACTGGCACCGGCCAATGCCACATGCGTCTCTTCCGCAACACCGCCATCGGGAAGTGCGATAGCGACCTGCAGGCTGGTTGTGTCGGCGACAGACTTCTCTGGCGCGGCAACGTCTGCCGTCGCAGACTCACTTTTGGCTTGAGTAGTCTTCTGTGGGCTAGCTACGGTGCGCACCAGTTTTGAAGTATTTGGCTCTTTAGTTTCGGACCGTTGCCCTAGAGTGTCGACCGAACTTTTACCATCCCCGTCTGAGATATTGTCAATTTGTATCACGTCGCCGGGTTTGGCGTCAGTCAAATCAATCGTGAAATGGATGTCCTTAGCGATGCTTCGATCAAACGCCTCCATCTTGTATAGACTGCCAGCCATCAGGCCTTTGATATCAAAGCGGCCATCGTCATCAGTGTGGCACCAGTGAATGCTGAAATCCACTGGAGATACTTTGTCGCCCGGAAGAAGGCACTTTTCGCAAGCGACAAAGTAATGCGCCGCCGGAAGGTCGTCTTTCTGCTTGTTGAGTCTTCCCATTACCCGTACCGACCGCTGGGCAGTGACCACGATCTCTTTCGGGGCGTCGCCTTCTAGACGATACTTGCCGACAAGTGTTTCAGCTTTGTTCTTGAAGAACAATTGTCGCGGCCCTTTACCGTCATAGCCGTTGACGGTGAACCGATCGGTGGTGGGAACATTGTCAGCGGGCTGCGGCCTAAAGTACCGATCTTTTTCTGTCTGTCCAAGAAC
>CALKXO010000123.1 GCA_938003615.1 uncultured Pirellulaceae bacterium
AAGGAGGAACAGATCTTGCGCAAGAAGGGAGCGCCTGCAACACCAATCTTTTAACACCCCAGGTCTATCCCATGTTACTTCAGTGGGCCTTATCATCGGGCGCGGGCTCTGGCGTTACGTCCGCCTCGACAAGCGAGAAACTGATTGATTCGGCATGGTCATTTTTTACTTCGAGGATTTCCGCGATGGCGCCCTCGAACTGAACCGTATCGCCGACTTCCGGCATCTTTCCTGACCGCGCCATCAACACACCTGCGACGGTGTCGACATCGTCTTGGTCTAGATTCAATCCCAACGTACGCTCCAAATCCGCGATATGCGTCGATCCATCGACAATAAACTTGCGGTTGTTGGCGTTGCCGACAGGGCGGATTTTCGGCTGATGCAGCGCGTCAAATTCATCGTCTACCGGTCCGATGATTTTCTCAAGCACATTTTCTAATGTCACGATTCCGATGATCGCACCGTATTCATCGACAACAAATGTCAGCAGCTGGTGGGTGTTTTGGAAATGTTTCAGTACTTTGCTGATCGCCATGTTTTCAGGGACCTTGGTCGGCTCACGCATGACCGTTCGAATATCGAACGAAGTGTCATCAGCCGCGATTCCTAGCAGGTCTTTCATGTGCACCACACCCAGAAGCGAATCTAACGATCCATCACAGACGGGATACCTTGTGAACCTAGATTTCTTTGTCTCGGCAAGTAGTTCAGGAAATGGCTGATTGATGTCCAGAATTTTGACTTCGTTGCGCGGCACCATCACGTAGCGGCAGATCATGTCGTCGAACTCGAACACCGCATTAATCAAACTGTGTTCACTTTTGGTCAAGTGCCCAAATACGTGCGATTCGGTAAGGATTGCACGAATGTCTTCCTCGCTGTGTGGTGCGCCGTGTCCGGTCTCTCCGTGCAGGCCCAACTTCGCCAAAATGATATTGGTGATCCAGCTCAATACGTACATGAACGGAAACAAAATGATGTAGAAGAACTTCATCGGTAGCGCACACCAGCGAATCATTTTTGCCGGTTCACGAATGGCAAAAATCTTTGGTGCTTGTTCACCAACGACCAAGTGCAACGCCGTGATGACTGAAAATGCGAAAACGAAGGACACCGCGTGCAGCACCCAATCACTTAATTGAAAGTAATTGAACAGCGGAGAAATCAGGCTAGCAAATGCAGGTTCGCCCACCCAACCCAACGCCAGAGACGCCATCGTGATACCCAACTGGCAAGCGGCCAGTGCGTTGTCCATTCGTTTGGCCAGCCACTGCGCGGTGGTTGCGAACATTTGACCTTCGCGCACCATCTTTGTGATTGCGGTGGGGCGCACTTTTACCAACGCAAATTCGGCTGCGACGAAGAAACCATTGAGCACGACCAGAACTAGCGCGATCGCCAGCATCGTTAGGTTCTGCTGCCAACTGCCGCCACCATGTCCACCGCCGGTGTCGTGAGCATCGGCGCTTGCCGCATCACCGACATGGCCAGCATCACCAAGGACGGCGAAAGTGTTGGAGAGCAGGTCAGCGCTAACTGTCTGCGCTAGCGGCCAGAAGCTTTCGATACCTGATATTGTGGCCATCGTGATCCACTGAGCATCACAAAACAGCATGGAAGAGTTTGTCAAAACAGAGAGCGCGTCAATAACGCAGTTCATCGGCGTTTATCCTGAAGGGTGTGGAGAGGTCACGATTGTAGATCCTTCGTCACTTCAGATAAACAGGGGTTTGAGCCGACGTTAGCCGAAAGTCGCGCGATCTTCTCACAGATATTTGTCATGTGTTGTGGCTGTGCACAAGCGATAAGGCGTAGTAGGCGTAGGGTGGGTCTGAATTTTGTGGAGCAAAATTTTGACCCACCAACCCGCGCGATGGTGGGTCTAAATTTCGCTAAGACGAAATTGGACCCACCCTACTTACTACTTACTTTCTCGCGCTCTTAAATGAACGGTTTTTCCAATCTCTTGCCAGGCCGGCTACGATAAGAGCTTTTCTACGCTATCGCTGAAGACCTTGAAGGACATTGGGCGGAAGGTTCTTTATCAAAGCGTTATTGAAAGCGCTTTTGCTCGAGCAGTTTCTGTTGCTTTTCTTCAATGATTTGTTCGATGTAAACCTTGCGATTGGCTGGACGCGGGTGGCTAGACATGAACTCTGGAGTTGAACCGCCGCCAGAACTGGCTTCCAAAACGTCCATTACGTCCAGCATCTGTCTTGGGTCGTACTCCGATAGTATCATCAGCTCTATACCCCATTGGTCCGATTCTAGTTCATCTTGTCTGCCGTACTTCATATTGACGATGTTGCCAACATAGCCCGCGATGCGTGAACTGTCATAGCCACCCCCAGCGACACCGGCGGCGCTAACGAGTCCCTGAATTAAATTGCCCTTGGCCATCCGTTCAGAACTGTGTCGCTCAACGACATGACCAATTTCGTGACCAAGGACGCCGGCGATTCGAGCATCACCCTCCCGACCATCGCCCAAGGCTCTGTAGAGCGCTTCGGTCAGAAATATTTGACCACCTGGTAAAGCAAAAGCGTTAACGGTTCGTCGGTCGTCCAACAGAGTGAAATTAAAACGAAAGGGATTGCTAACGTCTCTTTCGACTAGCAGTAGATGATTCAGTCGACTTACCAAGCGCTCGCCAATCAGCGCCACGCGGTTCTGGGCCTCACGGTCACGCGAGGGTGTGCCCATCTGAGGCGCACTTTGCAGACCCATCATGATCTCTTCCTTGACCGTCATGTCCACACGCTGAACTTTACCCGTCACCGGATTCGTCTGCCCCTTGTTCCAGAAAGAAACAAGTGAGAACAGTACGATCCCCGCAGCAAAAAGCAATCTCAGCTTAAACCCAGAAGAAAACGAACTGCGTTGGCGGCGGCGTTGTTGAGGTTGATTGGAATAGCTCATAGGTGTGGTCGATTGGCAAAACTAAAGGAGTAAAAAGTTCTGTGGTCGCCTGATTATTTCAAAAACTGCACGACAAACAATGCCGGCTCAAGCTTAAAACAACGCGATTCACTCAACTGCAAGAAAACTCTGTCTCCCGTCGGTCAAATTTGGTCAATGCTGACTTCCGAGACCCAGCGCTCCATGGGCGCACGCTTACTGGCCAGTTTGCCGGGAACTCGTTCGGGAGCCCCTTTCGCCTGTTGGGTGGCGTTGCCCTGCCCTTCCCCACTGGGTAGAAAATCGACAAAAACGGCTGCTAGGACGCTGCCAGAGTTTTCGACGCCAAGCCTTTGCTTCATCGCCTCGCTGCGGAATTGGCCGCCGCTGGACCAATACGTTCCCATGTTGCTGGCCGTCAATAGCAGCAGCAAATTCTGCACATAAGCCGACGTCGCCGCTAAATGTTCTTGGTCGATTTGAATTTGTTTCTCCTTGGGCGGCAGCGCTTGCCCCGGATTCGAAACGCTGCCTTCGAAGGCACCTTCAAACTGCGGCAGCCAACTGACGACCACGCAAGCGCCGCACGCCGACAGCATCCCGGGCAGTTTATTCCCCGGTTTGACGTTGTCGAACCACTGACAGAAATGCGCGGCGACTTTCTGACAAGCATCATGCCACAAAATCTTCACCCGCCAAGGCTGAGCCACACCGTCGAAATTTCGGTCGTAGTGAAACGGAGCCGCATCTGCCGCACCGACCGCACGACGTACCAAAGCGCGACAGCGCTCGTCCAGTTCCGCGTCCAACGAAACCGTATCGGCCACGTCGCCAATTACTTTAAAGGTGCGTCGCGAAAGAACTGCCTTCTCGACTGCTGCCAATTCGTCTTTAGTGAAAGTCATCAGTGGTTTCTAAATCATTTTGTCTTAACCCTAGTCCGACACAATGCCGGCCAGAAACGCATTGGTAGTTCACGTCTAAGGGCGATCACCTCGAAAAGTTGGGTCGTCCACGTTTTAGCGGAATCACGCAAGCCATTGGGTACTGCTCTCACCGACCGGCTAGTGCCGAATGCCACTCACTTTAGATCTTCGACACCAATCTAGAGTAGCCGAAGTCGCCAGACTTTGGATGCCTTACGAGCAAAATTTCCAATCTCTGGCGAGATCGGCTGCCATGAAGCGTTCCAAAGAATAGCTGACAGTCAATGATGGCTACCGTAGTCACCTCATCAAGACTTCGGTATCATAGCCCAGATGGACCGGAAGCTTAAGCATAGGCTACACCGGTTGTTCGCTCTCAGCTTAGTCCACCCGTTATCGGTTTGAATTGCCATGTTGGAATCTAACAAATTGCTCGCCCGTACAAGATCAACCTTCACAATGTCCAGCATTGCCCTGCTCTGCTGTTTTCCTCTTATGACTGTTTACGGACAAGAGAAAACGGCTGCCGTGCCGGACGGGATCCAGCAGGTTACCTCAATCGAAGGTATCGAAGAGTTTAAGATCGACAACGGCATCAAACTGCTGTTGTTACCGGACGGCTCCAAGCCGCAGTTCACGATCAATGTTACGATCAACGTCGGCTCGCGCCATGAGGGCTACGGCGAATCGGGGATGGCGCACCTTCTGGAACACATGCTATTCAAGGGTACCGATAAATATATGGACACGCCCAAACACCTCAAGGATCGGGGTGTGCTGAATATGAACGGCACCACTTGGTTTGATCGCACCAACTATTTTGAAACCCTGCCCGCGTCGGATGAGAATCTAGAGTTCGCGATTGACTTGGAGTCTGACCGTTTGGTGAACAGCCTGATCAGAGGCGAAGATTTGGCGTCCGAAATGACGGTCGTGCGAAGTGAATTTGAACGTGGTGAAAACAGCCCGGAGCGCGTCCTGATGCAGCGTATCATGGCCAACGCCTACGAGTGGCACAACTACGGAAAATCGACTATCGGCAACCGCAGCGACATCGAGCGCGTGCCGGTCGATCGCTTGCGTGATTTTTACCGCAAGTATTATCAGCCGGACAACATCATGGTTGTCCTCGCTGGAAAATTCGATCGCGCCAAAGCGCTTTCGCTGGTTGCGAAGTATTTCGGGGCGTTGAAAAATCCTGACCGTGAACTGCCAAAAACCTACACGCAAGAACCGGCTCAGGATGGCGAGCGTCGTGTTGTTCTACGTCGCAATGGCGATGTAAGAATGTTGGGCGTTGGTTATCACGTGCCGGCGGCGTCCAACGAAGATTACGCCGCACTAGAAGTTCTCGTTGCTTTGTTGGAAAACAAACCAGACGGACCGCTGTATCAAGACCTCGTGAAAACGGAACTGCTTTCCGACGTGTCAGCGTTCGCATTTAAAACGCACGACCCGGGGGTGATGCTAGTGATGGGCGAGCTTACTGAAGACGCCGACATTCAGGCCGCCGAGAAAGCGCTGTTGGGTTCGATTCAAAACGTGGCCAAAGAAGTCACCGAAGCACGCGTCAAACGCGAGATTCAATCGCTGTTGAAAAAGCGCGAGCGTCTGTTTGCGAACAGCGAGTCGTTTGCGATTCAACTTTCGGAATGGCAGGCGTACGGCGATTGGCGGTTGTTCTTTCTACATCGTGACCGTATTGAAAAAGTAACTGTCGCCGACGTTGTGGCAGCCGCCGAAAAGTATCTGGTGACAGATAATCGTACCATCGGCGTGTTCTTGCCTACCAAGGAGACAGAGCGTGCGCCTGTTCCAGATCCAGTGGATTTGAAGAAATTGCTGGCGGACTATAAAGGACGTGAGGCGATCGCGGCTGGAGAGGTCTTCGATCCGACTCCGGAAAATATTGAATCACGAACCGTCAAAGGTGAATTCGATTCTGGCGTCAAGTACGCTTTGTTGTCCAAAAAAACACGTGGTGGCAAAGTCTTCGTCAGCGGGCAACTGAACTTCGGCACGCCTGACTCGCTCTCAGGACAGATCGAGGCCTGTGACTTGATGGGGGCCCTCATGACCAAGGGGACGCAATCGATTGAATTCCAGTCCTTTCGCGATCGCCTAAATGAACTGGGAGCCACATTGTCGATCAGTTCCAGCGTGGGGAAACTCAATTATTCGATCGAAGCCAAAAACGAAACGTTGGGCGCGGTACTGACGCTGTTAAAGTCTGCGTTACGTGAGCCGTTGTTTGACGAAGGTGAGTTTGACATTCTGCGTGAGCAACAGGTGACGCAGATTAAAACGGGCTTGTCCGATCCAACGTCACTGGCCGTTCGTAAGATCCGACGGAAGCTATCGCCTTACGAGAAATCGGACGCGCGCTACGTATCGACGATGGAAGAGTCGATCGAGAATTTCAAAGCATTGAAGATCGCTGACATCAAAGCTCTCTACCAACAGGCCTCCGGATCCAACGGACAAGTTGCCGTCGTGGGGGATTTCGAAGTTGAACCGATCAAGGAAGCGCTGGAGCAGATTTTCGATGGCTGGGAATCGCCCACTACTTACGAGCGTATCTCTAAACCGGCTCCTGAAGGGATCAAGGGCGAGCGCATCACGATCAATACGCCCGACAAAAAGAACGCGACTTACTATGCGGCATTGCTGCGTCGTATGACCGACGCCGATCCAGATTACGAAGCGTTGCTGATCGGCAACTACGTACTTGGTGGCGGGCCACTGTCATCGCGTCTGGCCGATCGCGTTAGGAAAAAGGATGGCTTGTCCTACACCGTTGGCTCTCAATTCCGCGCTGAATCGATCGACGAAAAAGCCGTTTTCAGTATCTACGCGATTTCCAATCCCGACAACACCCCGAAAGTCGTTGCGACGATTGAAGAGGTCATCAAAAAATACTTCGATGATGGTATCGAGGACGACGAACTGGCCAAAGCGATGGATAGCTATTTGAACAAACGCAAGGGAGCCCGCGCAGAAGACCGTGGCTTGGCCGGTTTACTACGAAAGAACCTAGAGGTGGGACGCGACATGTCGTTTTACGGAAAAAGCGACGAAACGATGGCGAACCTGACCAAGGACAAAGTCGAATCTGCGATGAAGTCATTCCTCAATTTAGAGGAAATGATAATCGTGACGGCCGGTGACTTTGAAAAAAAGAAGGCAGAACCAAAATCGGATGATACCGAACCGAACGAATCGGCATCGGATCAATCGGCATCGGCACCCGAAAAAACCTTAGAAAAATAGCGTTGTGGTCTGTCACAGCCTAAGAATTAGGCTCCAGCTTGTTAGCCGTTTTGGCGTTTTAACGCTAACGGGCTGTTGATTTAGTCGTAGCTTGGCCACTCTTGACGCGCCCGACAAAAAGGCAGATCTAAAGGCAGATCTAAAGGTG
>CALKXO010000124.1 GCA_938003615.1 uncultured Pirellulaceae bacterium
ATTGGTCGCCAAACTTTTGCGCTAGCCGCTTCGCTTGAGGCGAATTTCCGTGGATTGAACCACCGGATGATGTGAGGATTTTATCTTCCGCGGTTTGCATGAAAGCCATCTCACGCGAGAATTTGAAGACCTCAGGGTTTGGCAAACTGAAAAATCCCGGAGTCAAATAGAGGCTGATTGGCAACAAAGCGTAACCTAAAACCAGCCCCGTGATTGCCTGCCAACGTCCAAGTAACTGGCCTTGGCTGCGGCCAATTTTGACCACAGCAATATGGCCCAAGACAATGGCCAGCAAAGACGTGATGACCGTCGGGAAGACGGTGGCTAGAACAAAGAATGACATTATTCCATAGGTCAGACTGGTGATGGCCGAGACGGAGTACCGCGTTGTTGCGATGGTTGTCGGAGGGAGCGTCGAATTGGAAGAGAGAGTTTTCATTGCAATATCAGCCCTATTCAAATTCGAAAACGTATACGTCTTGGGAGGTTGATCCACTGGTTGCTGCCATCTTGGATCCATCGGGCGACATCACAATTGTGGTAATGTAACTAGCATCTGGAATTGCCCAAACATGGGTTAGTTCCCCGTCGCTGAGGGCCCATTGGTAAATCTTCTTGGTGCCTCCAGTCAAAAAGTGAGTGCCACCAGTATTGGTGATAGTCCACTGGACGCCGTTTCCTTTCATTTCAAGGACTGGTTTCGAAACGTCTTCACGTACTACATGGAGTTCTGAACCACGCGCATGAATCAGCCCACGCTGGTCTGGCAAATAGGTACCATCACTTGAAATGGAGAACGGATAATCTCCTGATTCGACCAATTCGCCATCGTTCATGCGAATGACATTCCAAGTTTTCCCATTGGTGAATCGGACGGTGCCGTTTTCCTTATCGACATCGATAGCGACTAGCTTTCCTGCACGCCCGTCACCTAGGCTGGTCGTCGTGACCTGGCTTTCACGCGCCACATCCCACAAACAGACTTCGCCAGCACGATTTGCCGAGACAAGACGTGAGCCCTTTTTGTCAAACGCGATGAAGGTGAGCTGACGGGATTCACCACCGAATTGCTTGATAGCCTTCAGGCCCCCTGCGTTGCTAACCTGAAATACTTCGATCACGTCATTGCTGTTTGCTGATGCCAAAAAATTTCCAGCTTCATCAAGGCAGATGTGCTCAATTCTGGAAATGCGTTCGGAGCGCCCGGTGGTTGTGATGATTTTTTTTCGTTTCCAGTCGTAGACCTGTATTCCGTCATTCATGCCAAGAAATGCCAGACGTTTGTTGTTGATCGCCAAGCTGTTTACTCCCCAGCCATCGATCGGGATGCGCGCAAGCAATCCTTGCAAGGGATTATTTTCTGCTTCGAGTTCCTTACGCTTCAGGTGTAGTTCCAGCTGTTTGGCTTTGAGCCGTCTCTCTTCACGCTCGGCTCTTTTTGCAGCCAATTCGGCTTTGAAATCGTCTGTTCGGCGCGTCCTTTTCTTCGTTTGATCGCATGATCTCTTGTTCGGTTTGGCGAATCTGTTCCCTAGCGATTGGGTTTCGTGCTTCACCCCGGTGAAGCAATTCGTCCTGAACTCCTGGAGCAACGGGGCGCAGACCAATTTTCGCAGGCATCTGCTCAGGCAAGCTGCCGTGAACAAGGGGAAACGGCGTAGGCAGCGGTTGGGGCACAGGCGTAGAACTGAGATCAAAGCGGTTCGGCGAGGGGTTGCGTTTTTGAATGGCCGGAACATCATCGACGGGAGTTTCGGCTTGCTCAACCATTTCATTACGCGCGATCTTTGCTACTGCAGAGAATTGGTAAAGTCGAAACGCTATTGCGGCGCCGGCCAATAAGAGAGACGAGGCAATTGCTCCTACGACAGCCAAAATGATCAGCGGATTTCTAATGTGGGTGGGCTGCTGTGGTGTGCTTGGTTTTGCACGCAGGCGAGCGGTCGGAGATTGCTGTGAGACATCAAGAAAATATTGGCTCATGTCTTTGGGGGCGGCCGGCGGCGCGGGAACGATTGGTCGTGACGAAGAACCGCTGAGGGCAAGTTCTGGTTCGTCTACCGGTTGGGCCAGCACTGGCGGGGCGAGATTCGTTTGCGAAACGTTCTTTTGTTTCATTCCTTCACCGGCGCGAAACGAATGTTGACATTTCTTGCAACGCACGCCCTTTTGTTCCAGTCCCTCGCGGCTCTCCATAGAGTACTTTTGCTGGCATTTAGGACAAAAGATGTTGACTCGCACGGTGCGCTCCTAAATTTTTCTCTAGCCGATTGGCGGTCTTTGAAGAAATAGATTTCATTGCCTGAAATGTTGCAGTCAGAAGCTGCCAAAAGAAGGCCTGATTTGCGAAGGACTAATTTGCCAATTCACCTTTTTCCACACTTTCGATCAGAGTCATGAACTGTTCCTCACTGATTCCCAAGGTCGATGGTAAACGCGACAACTGTTGCTGTCCTGCTTCAAAATTGTCAGATGCAGAAATCACCAGATATGCTAGTTTGACGACGAGAGCTTTACCGCGGTCGGACAGCTCATGTGCGAACTGGTCAATAAATCCGATGAGGTCATTTTGGCTTGCCTTGGCCAGCTGTATTTCTTCGTCCAAAGCTTGCCGCCCCAAAGGCAGTCCTGCCAAATAGTTATACTGCTTATCGATTTTAGCGCGCTCCTGATCGTCCACAAATCCATCTACTAAAGCTGCCATCACCATCACACGCAGCATCTTTAGCAAGCGGTCCTGTTGTTCCTTGTTGGGATCACGGGTAAGAACTTCTTCTCCAAACGTCCCGCCGCATTGGGTGCAGTGAACATGCCTCCCTTGGTTGAATAGCGGAAGGATAGGAATAAAGAATATCGTCAACCAAGTGCGAATCTGCGTGAGTGTGCCAGTTCGCATTTGGCTACATCGAGGACAATGAAAGTGATGTTTCGAAATAGCGGAAGTCCGCACGGTCCAGCCCCAAATAATCACTTCT
>CALKXO010000125.1 GCA_938003615.1 uncultured Pirellulaceae bacterium
CTAAGAACGACCGAAGGAAAGACACGGAAGTCGTGTCCGGTTTACCTAAAGGTCGCGAGAACTTCGAAACGGCGGGATCAAAATGGAAAGTTCTCAGAGTTCTTTCGAATTCACTTGCCAATCGGTAGCAACACAGCAAAAATAGGCTCTTACCCATACATGACAAGAATGTCACTGCTGGTCCGATTTATCTATCTTCTCACTTGCCCACGCGTTCAATTTCTGCAATAAAGGCGTCATGACATTCATGTGCAGTGAACCCGAGGATCTGGAAAGCGAAATACGAACCATCTTCGGAATGAAATCCATCCGAGATGAATCGAGTCCTCCGCCTGTCGATGCAAACTTGCTCAGGCGGTTTCTTGGGCAAGACGATCTAGATGACGAAAGTTTTGCATTACTTCTCGACAACCTCGAGCGGTATGCCTGCTGGCGTTTGGAGTACAAGAAACTGGTACTGGAGAGTGGGCCCGACCTCCCTAGCCCTCCTCCTCCGATTTCAGGCGGTCCCTAACTCCCCGAGCATCGACGCGGAGCATCGTAAGCTTCCAGATTAAGCTCCCCAGTTCTAGCCCAAGTGAGTTTGCCATCTCTTGCCGTGAGGTCCCAGCAAGTATCAGATTCAATAAGCGTTCGTGTTCCGGATACTCACTCCGAAAAGTCTTTAGAAACCGGTGATTGAATTCGGCACTGCGATCATCGACTGAGCTGGCCCGGCGTTTCTCTTCTTCAAGTCGCTCTTTCAGCTTGCGATCTCGAACCTCGCCTCGGACACGATCCATCACTCGGCGGTAGATGAGCGTCAGCCCCCAAGACCTAGGATTACGGACATTTGCAATCGCCTCGCACTCCAAGACTGAAGCGAAAACATCGCTTTTTAACTCAGCAACGGTAGCGCGAACTCCATGATGATTGATGTAACGCTGATAGGCACCATCAAACTTGCCAGATTCAGTGAGCCACCATGCAATATCACGTTTTCGATCAGGTCCATGGAAGTCCATCGGTGCACCTCTGTTCCAGTTCACATCTCTCCGTTAAGTGGAAACCAAACCGCAACTGAACTCGATGAGTCAATGCGACTTGCTCCGGTACCGTCCACGTCGTTCTTGCCACAATCTTCCGATCCCCTGTAGCGACATCTGGATAGCGTTAGTAGACTTTTTCGTCAGTTTGATCTGCCCAAGACCGTGCAGTATTTTCGCTAGGGATGGCTGGTAGAGTTGGCTACATTACTTATACACAGCGCGAATCGAATTTAGTGAATACACGATGTCCGTTGAAAAAAATGTTTCGTTGGGCATCATTTTGGCACGGCCCCTTAGCCGATTCATGACGTCGCTTTGCGCAAAGCAACAAGGTCACACTGTTCACCTCACCTCTTAATCGTTAAGGATCTCACCGAAATGGGTGCACGCGACAAGCATCTTCCAGACCGCCCAATTATTGAACACTGCATTCGTGAATGGATGATAAGGCAGTGGCACGACGATCCGACGGAAACGCCGACACTCACGACGCTTGCTGCACAAGCTCATGTCCAGCCGAACACGATATACTCAATTGTTAACTCGGACGCTGAAATTTCGGAAGCCACGTTCATCAAGCTTGGGCGGGTGCTCAACCGGCTACCGCAATCTTTGTGGGTCAATCCCGCCCCCAAGATACCGGTCAATGACAAAGTGCATCACCTGGTCGATTTGCTGGTCGAGATGATCGGTGACAATAAAATACACGTCGAAATCGACCCGGCAACACGTCGAATCAAGACTGATCTGGCAGGTGAGTTTCAAGATCTTCGACGGCAAGTCTTGCTGGGTGATATCCACGAGCTGAGATCCTGGCCTGTGAGCGTAAACGACTGGGAAGAAGTGTTTTTGCACCTGCGGCTACGTGGCCATGTATATGTCGGATTTCGGGGCGAGATTGGGATCGCCACGGCGAACACTCGTGACTTTGCCGAAATCGTTAAGGTGCGAGAACAGTATGAGTGTTTTCTCGCAGAACTGTTCACGAAGCGGCCTGCGCACGAGCAGGAAATCGTAATCGCGGATTTCAATGCTGCAGTCGCAGAATGCCAGAAAGTAAGGAATGACCAGCGAAGATTTGTCGATGCAGAAGTGCGTTCCCATCTGTGCTGGGCTCGAGGCAATTCTACGATTCGAGACGCATTCGCCATTTTGCTGAAGCGTTCAAGGCAAATTGCGGACCAACTGATTATCCTCAAGTCGTTTGCTACCAAAATCCAGGATCGCGACTACCGAGCTGACATGAAAGACATGCCCGGCGACCTTGAGGAGATTGTCGGTAGTCTTCACGTTGGCATGACCGATGCAACGGACACGAAAAGGCTGATCTGCGCACACACGGAACGCTTGCATTCAATGGTTGATGAGCTGAAGGAATTGACAATCTCGAGGGAGCTAGCAAACGTCGACAAAGAAGCCAGCAAACTGCGTAGGCATCGCAGAAAACGTGGGGCAACTGCCTCAAAGGTCGCTGACTAGATCTACTGTTTTGACGAACTTTGATACCGGCCGTTGCTTCTAGCGAGATGAGTGACGGCTGCATGCCGCAGTCGGCGTCGCCCCATCGAATGGAGTCGCTCGTAGAGATTCAAAGCCAGCATATTTTGTGGGGATTGTTTCGACGACACAATTGTGCCAATCGTCGAGCTCGTGGTAACAATGATTGGCGCGTTCGGTCCAATGGGCCATTACAGCCCTAGGAGACTAACGTTGTTCAACGACACGTACCAAGGAAGGAAAACACCATGTCCAACGAAAACAAACCGGTCCATCGGATTCGACTGTCGACGATTTCGGCTTCGATTTTTAAGAACACCAGCGCTGATGGGAAAACCTACTTCAACGCTCAGTTCGATCGCAGCTACAAGTCGGAGGAAGAGTGGAAGCACACCAAGAGCTTCAGCCGCGATGATCTGCTGAACCTCGCGAAGGTGGCGGATCTGACACATAGCTGGATTCACGCGCAGCAGCAAAGCGAGAACGCTGCCGCGAAGCCAGAAACTCCCGAACCGAAATAACCTTCAATGGCCGTGCCGGGAATCCGGCGCGGCCATTCAAACGCGATGCATGGCGGAATCTCATCCACCCAAACGCTCTCTTTCGCGAATCCGGCTGCGCTGACTGCGATGTCGACGCTTGCATGAGGTGACCTCCCGGCTCCCTCCTCGCCCGGTCTCAGCGATCGAATTTGGGCGATTAACCAAATAGCTTTTCCCAAAACGTTTTGTTCTTCTCGACGATCAACGCCTTACGGAGTTTACGTGCCTCCGTCTCCTGCTTGGCGATATGGCTTTCGATATCAGCCATCTGGTTAACGAAACGATCGGTGTCCTTGGATTGATGCTCAAGCAGCAGTGTGGCTCGCGTCTCACGCTCTTGTGACTTTTCCAGGTCGCTGCGCAGATGTTCGATGGTTTCTTGGTACTGCTTCCGTTCACGATCGCGTTCCTGCTGTCCCCGTTCGAGAAGCTGCTGGTAATGCACGGATTCTTGAGTGTCACCGGCCGTTTGCTTTTCGATTCGCTTCGTTTTGGATTTCAATTTCCCATCGTCACCTAGCTCCAAATGATCCGGATAGGCGCGGATGATCTCGCTGGCCTCAATTCGCTTGGTCCCGTCCGCATCAAGGACGTAGGACAACTTTCCGTTTTTTAAATGATTGGTGATGGTAGATCTCGCTTTTCCCGTCAGACGCGATACCTCTGAGATGTTGAACGTTGTTTTCTCCATGATTCAGCCCCCTCCTCCTGGGCATGAAGTCAGACTACTACACCACCGACGCCAGCGCAAACACTTTGTTTTGGCCGTTTGAGTGCCGTCGATGACGGCATCGACGTGACCGACGCACGCGACTGACACCTCTCCGCTACACCCATGACGGTGACCGATGCTGACCATGCGGCAGGTCGCTTCAACGCAGGACAAGCATTTGCACAACGCTGTGTTTCGTATGTTACGAGTCCCCTCGCCCACCGGTCGCCATGTCGCGAACGTGTGTCGATCGGTGACGCATCAGTCACCACGCTTCACCCGCAACCTGTCGCGATTTCTGACATGGCGATACAACACACACGCCACCTGTCTCGATTCAGCGTCGCACGTGCCGTTTGCTACACCCCGCTCCACCGATACACCCATGCGGCAAGCCTTATGCTGCCTTGCTTCCGGAGGTGGTTGACTGATTGCCACCTGTCGATGACACCGCCACGCAGGTGGCACACTTCAGCATGCGGCAGTCGATCGCCATGCCGTTTTTGCTATTAATCGGCGGATAAATGCTGTAGCGTGTTAGGAGTCATGTCCGAATCGTGGACATCATCTTTCCGAGACGCGTTGTTCTGACGGTCTCAAAACAAAAACCTAAACCAAGGAGGGCGACGACCGAACAGCCATGAAAACAAAAACCCCACCGTTGGCGCGGCGGGGTTTTGGATGAGCAGGTGCTCGTGTTAATTCGATAATTTCACACTAGCGCTTCCTGCTCCTCAATGCAAACGTTTATTCACGTTTGCAAACACTTTTCTGTGCCTGCTCTTTGACGGGTAGCTGGTAAGGCGTTGTAGAATGCATGAAGCACAACAAAACGAAACCAATCAGGCCGAGCCGGCCTAAACCAACGTGGCCGATTCTGAGCCAGCGAACGAATCGGGAGGAGGGCGGTCCCTCCAAACTTTCGGCGCTCGGTGGAAGAGGGGAGTTGGTCGGAATCAAACCCTCGCGCCCCAATCCGCAGAAGATCGCCGAGGCCGTAGCTCCGATTCTTCGGAGTGCCAGTCCCGAGAGAGTGAAGGCATTGGATGAAATCGTCCGTTTGTCAGGTGAACGCCCTGATGAGTGGACGAAGCCCCCGTTTGGTGATTTCGAATATTGGCTCGCCCACAAGTGTGGTTGGATCAACGACGAAGAACTGGCACAGGACCAAGCCACCTATGATCGGAAGCGACAAAAGGCGTTGGATTCATCGCATCGGTTTTCAAGGGAGCGTTTCTCATGGATGGAAACACCTCGCTACGAAGAACCGCCAGAAACCGGCGAATACGTTCCTGCCATCGACATGAAGCTGGTACGTGATCGCAATCTAACAGACAGCGCCCGTCGAGTGGCTTGCTTTGTTTTACGGCACGCCTACCAAGACAATCGGAAAGGCCGTTTCGTGGCGATGACGGTGACCTTCATCATGAAAGGACTGGCTCTGTCGCGACGCACCGTGCAGCGCTCCTTGACTTTGTTGGAAACACGCGGTTACTTCCGCTGTGAAGTCGCAAAGGGGAGTACGACGAAGATGTGCGTGGGACTGATCATCCATTTGATGCAATCGCTTATGCCACGACATCACAAAGAAAACTGGCCCGAGAAGCGCGGAAATCGAGAGGCGTCATCGATGCCCCAGAAAAAGATTCATCTCTATAAAACCATACTTGGTGCAAAGGAAAAGGTCTCACGACTGACGTGGGCACTGAAGTGCATGAATGGTGTGGCTCGCAAAGCCTTTCAGGTTGATCCAGTCTTTGGTTCTAAAGGCGTTCCAGCCTGCCGAGGGTTCAAAACGCTTGGGACTGGTTTTCTGCATCCTTCCATTCGAACGATGGCTCATATTCAGCAGGGCTTTGCGTAACGGAGCCGGGACGATGGGAAAAACAAAACTCTTGAAACGAGGGCAAATGTCACGTTAGGATCAACTATGGCGACGGGCAACGAAGAATTGGAGCTATTTAAAACGCAGATCAATCTGTGCGAGTATGCTGCCTCAGAAGGTTTTGTGCTGGAGCGAAAGCTCAGCAGTAAGTCGAGCGCTACGATGCGACATCCCAATGGGGACAAAATCATTGTCGCTCGGCGCCCCAACGGACACTGGACGTATTTCAACGTTCATGGATCTGATAGCGGAAGCGTGATTTGCTTCGTGGGTGCTCGCAAGTCCATGTCACTCGGTCAGATTCGTAAGGAGCTGAGACCGTGGGTGGGCAGGACGTCGAACGCAAATCATTCTTCAGCGAGGCAACAGGTTCCCGACCTCGTTCCAGTCGAACCCGATTTGGTCAAAGTACATCGACGTTGGGCTCGAACGAGGCCCATTACTTCGGTCGATCATTACTTGCCATCGCGTGGGATTCCGAAATCGGTTCTTGAAGATCCAATATTCGCAGACCAGATCCGAATCGACGAGCGGCAGAACTGCATCTTTCCCCATCGACAGGATGACGGCGAGGTTTGTGGCTTCGAAGTCAAGAACGCTGGCTTCACCGGATTTTCGCCCGGCGGTACCAAGTCGCTGTGGAGTTCGCGGTCGCGTTCGACGGACCGTGCCCTTGTCGCGTGTGAGTCCGCGATTGACGCTCTGAGCCTAGCAGCGATCATCGGCACCAATGAAAAACGGTTCTGTAGCACGGCAGGGAAGTGTCGTCCGCAGCAGGTCGCAGCACTCGTGGCGGCTGCTAAGAAGCTGCAAGGGCGGCCAGAGCTGTGGCTGGCGTTCGACAACGATTCGGCAGGACGAGCCATGGCCAGCGAGTTGCGCGAGGCGGTGAGTAAGGAATTGGGCGACGCCGTCGATATCATCGACAAGTTTCCAAGAGCGGAAAACGCTGACTGGAATGACATGCTGCGCGACGAACCGAAGACCGAAATGCCTCACCTGAAGAGGTCGTAGTCATCGCGTCGCAGAAAATGCTTTGAACCAGTCCCCGAGTGCTTTAGTATCGTTGCATAACCGAAAGAAGGACGCGGCATTGCTACTGAACATCAACGAAACGTTTTCCAAGGTATCGGGCAGTGAAGCCCTCGCCGAGATCGCCAAACAAATTCTTGAAAGCGAGCACCGATTCGATCAGGAGAAAGAACATTTTATCGCAGTGGGACTCAACACCAAGAACCACATCCAGTTCGTGGATCTAGTCACGCTCGGAACTCTCGATGCTTCACTGGTTCATCCACGGGAAACGTTTCGCCGCGCCGTCGCAGAGGGGGTGAACTCCGTCGCGATCATTCACAATCACCCGAGCGGCGATCCAACACCAAGTACCGAAGATCGGCAGGTCACCGAGCGCTTGATTGAAGCCGGGAAAATCCTTGGGATCGAAGTCCTGGATCATGTGATCGTCGGCAACAAGACCGGCAAGCACTGTTCTCTCAAGGAAGAGTATTATCACCTGTGGCGTTGAGCAACGTCGATTGACGCGAAGGGACTGGCGACGCAGCGCAAGAACGCATCGGCTAAAAGACATTGGTGAAATGAACGTCGCCTCGCGGATCTCAAACGGGCTCCAATGGATCCAGTCCTGCAGCGGCTCTGGCATACTGGCACTGCTCATCGCCCGCTTCCATCCCCACGCAGGCATTTGGCCGTGTCGGGTAAACCGCACACTTGAAGGTGTCGGACAGAAACTTGCAGGCGTTGCCACCCGCAATCATCAAACACTTGCCCGCCGCAAAATCTTCCATCAGGGTGTCCCACGTTTGGTTTTCTCTGAGCGGTTTAGCGGCGCCCACCAGATGAGGCTCGCGCATCACATCCAGGTCGTAGGCTTCAACGATCAAATGCCCCTGACAACAGGCTCCGCAACAATCGCATTCGTATTTTTCATCGGAGGCAGGGGAATGTTCTGAGGACAGCTGGACTAAAGGCAGGGAAGGGAGGGGTTTCCGACCAGCATCGATCGCAAACGAGCGTGCTCGTCTGCAGAAATGTTTCCCTGTTGAACGTACTCATCGAGCACTTGTTGAGCGATCTCAATCAATTTGGTTCGGTCAGTGCCGGGGCGTGTCCGCAAGACATTCTTGATGGACTGCGCAATCGCTTCGGCGCTGGCGCGAAACGAATCAGGCATCGCAAAACCTGAACATATCGTTGAGAAACAAACGAATCATGAAGACGACGATGCCACAGATATCCAAGTTCTAGCAAGCGATGATTCGACTAGTCACTTTTTCGTTGACTCTTATCATTCTGGCGTCGCAAGATGTTGGTTAATGGCAAAAAAGAAAGCGAGCAAGCGAGATATTTACCAAGAGGTCACTGACCAGATCCTGGCCTATCTGGAAGAGGGCGTCACTCCCTGGCGTAACCCCATCGCAAGGGGATCTGGGGATGGCTGGCCCAAGAACTTGCTGACCGGTAATCGCTACCGAGGCATCAATGTCTTGCTGCTGTCGATGAAGGCCTGGGTACGTGGTTACGGGTCGGACTACTGGATGACTTTCAAACAGGCCAAGTCCCATGGCGGTCAAGTTCGCCGGGGCGAGCAGGGGACCCTGGTCACGTTTTGGAAGATGTACGAAGCCACGGACAAAGAAACCGGTGGTCTCGAAACGGTGCCCGTACTTCGGCACTACACGGCGTTCAACCTTCAACAGATTGACGGTGTGGACGTACCGGATACACCCAGGCTCGATCAAACTATTAGAGAATTCATGCCACTGAACGAAGCGGAGCGTATCGTTGACGGTTACGCCAATCCGCCCAGCATCCGACATGACGGCGGCCATCGAGCGTTCTATCGAGTTCGCACAGATTCGATTCACATGCCAGATCGGCAACGATTTGATTCGTCTGAAAACTACTTCGCAACGTTATTCCATGAGCTGTCGCACAGCACAGGAGCCAGCAAGCGGCTTGATCGTGGTATCGATCGAGATCCCGCGCCGTTCGGCAGCCCTGACTATGGACGCGAGGAATTGGTGGCAGAGCTATCGGCCTCGTTTCTATGTGCTGCGAGCGGAATCAGCCCTCCAACCATTGAGCAGTCAGCAGCCTACCTGCAAGGATGGATCAAAACGCTTAAAGGTGACAAACGCCTGATCATTTCCGCTGTTGGCGCGGCGCAACGATCGGCTGACTGGATCTTAGGCGAGCGATTTGAAGATGCGGCTTCAAGAACGTCCGCTAAGTCACTGGAATTACATTCGGATTTGCCATCGGCCGAGCCGACGACGCGCCCCGAAAACGTTCAACAAAACTTATTTGAGTAACTTGATCAACCACCATCGAAAAGGAGAAAAACGATGACACAGACTAACCAACCACCGGCCGACACCATCCGCTACGGAGGCCTCAAAGCAGCCATCTGGCGCAACACATCGCAGGATGATCCTCAGAAAGTTCGCTACACGGTGAACTACATTCGCAGTTACAAGAATGCTGAGGGCGAATGGCAGGATACAACTTCTCTGAGCGAAGTCGATAACTTGAGGCTGGGACATTTGATTCCCAAGGTGACCGACCGCATCGCGGAACTGAAATCGGCCGATCGTCAGAATAGGGCGGATGCCGAACTTACCGAAGCGGCAGCATAGAACCCGTTGCTCCGACTTCCACGGCCTGCGGCTCCAACCAAGCCGCAGGCTACCGGTTCACCTCAGAACCCGTTTTGACTCCCGCTCCCGTGTGTTTAAACGCGGATCGCACAAGAAATCACTGGATTTATCGGCAAATTAACGGCATAATAACGGCATGAAAGATAGCCAATAACATATCGATGACCTTCAAACCGCTCTACACGATCAGCCCGGCCACGGCTTCTGCTTTGATGAAGATCGAAGCCATCAAGCAAGGGGTCGCGGGCCTGCCGATTACGCCAAAGATCTTGGCGTCGCTGCGCGAAACTGCCAGGCTCTACTCCACCCATTACTCGACGATGATCGAAGGCAATCGCCTTGAGCAGGATCAAGTCGCCAAGGTCATCGAAGGCAGCGGGCATTTTCCGGGACGCGAGCGTGACGAAGGTGAAGTCAAAGGTTACTACGCGGCACTTGAGGAACTAGAGCGACTGGTCGCAAAAGACAGTCCCGTCACCGAAGCGGTGATTGGATCAATGCACGCTCGCGTGATCGGTGGAGGCCGGAAAACGAGAAAGCCAACGCCTTACCGCGACGGGCAGAATGTCATTCGAGACAGTGCATCGGGAAAGATTGTCTACATGCCGCCCGAATCCAAGGATGTGCCGCTGCTGATGAAATCGCTCGCGGCATGGATCAAGAAGCAAAATGATCTGCCCGTTCCCTTGGTCGCCAGTATCGCTCACTATCAGTTTGCGACGATTCACCCGTGGTATGACGGCAACGGACGTACCGCCCGCCTGTTGACGACCCTAGTTTTACATCTGGGGGGCTATGGTCTCAAAGGACTGTACGCGCTTGAGGAATACTATGCTCGCGATTTGGGGTCGTACTACGCTGCCCTGAACATCGGTCCGTCACACAATTATTACGGTGGGCGGGCGGAGGCCGACATCACACCGTGGATTGACTACTTCATTACCGGGATGGCGAATTCGTTTGACAAAGTCAAAGCACGTGCGGGTCAAGCTGCGCGAGCGGGGGAGGCAGATCTCTCGGCCGAACTGCGAGATTTATCTCCTCGCCAACGAAAAGCCTTGGCCTTATTTCAACAGCAGAACGAAATCGCCGCAGCGGATGTTCAAAAACTGTTCCGCATTCAACCGAGAACCGCCCGAGCCTGGTGTGCTGACTGGGTCGAAAACGGGTTTCTGATCGTCTCTGATCCGTCTCGGAAGGCCCGAAAGTACCGGCTTGCCGACAAGCTTCGCAGCTTCGTCGATTAACGGCCCCATGCCAGTCCCAAATTTGGGACACCCGACATTTCACCCAAACTCGTTTTCCAATCGCCCCGGCTTCGCAGTCTCAACACACACCAGCGTAAAACTTCTTGCCTTCCGCTCGCCAACTGAGCTAATCTGAAACAGTCGAGCGACATCGTCCGACCGGACTTGAAAATCCGTCACACATTCGGCTCATGGGTCGGATGGCTGCTGAATAAGGTCTCCGGGCTCAATAAGCGGTGGCTTCGTGTGAAGTTTTTCAACGTCCGATTCACCAGCCACAGGAGCCAAAGCTATGGATCAACAAGCCGAATCACGAAAACGCGAATTCTTGAAGCGTCACCCACACTTGAACAAACTGGTCGATCGTCTGCTGCGGAGCGGCGACGAAAACGAGCAACGTCTGTTTCAACCAAAAGACACCGGCAACAGTTCAACGCACCGAGAAGATCGATAGCTGAGCTGGACCAGCCAAACCAAAAATTTACGGACCGCTTGGCCCCTCAGGCTTTTTTGGTGGATCAGCCTCCAGTGCAGGCGTCAGAAACTTCAGGAAGTCATCCAGTGCCTTGTCCAATCGCGTCGCGACAAACACCTGATAATCCGACGCATCACCGGCCAGTTGGTACTTCTCAAGCGTTTCGAAGTACTCGGCACGATCTTCGGGACGAATGACCAGCGGAGGATACCCCGACTTCATCAACATCAAATTCATTAGCAGCCGTGATGTTCTGCCGTTGCCGTCTGAGAACGGGTGGATCGAAACCAACCTCAAGTGAGCTGCGAACGCAGTCTCGGGTGACGGCGTATTCTCAGCCACCCAGTTGCCAAAGTCTTCCATTAACGCTGGGAGTTGAGCCGGGCCAGGCAATTCAACTTCCGAGCCAAGAATGCGACGCTCGAACTTGCTGTAGGCTCCTGCTTCGTCTCGCAATGTCGTGCTGACTACGAGCCGATGAATATCGCGAATGTCGATTTCTTTGATCGGCCGATCTTGTTTGGCCAGCTCTCGCACAAAATGCAGTGCTGCCAAGTGATCGACCGCTTCTTGATGATCTTTCAGGGGTTTGCCACGAACTGTTAGCCCTTTTTCCAGCACGATAGCCGTTTCCGACCGGGTCAGCGTGTTTCCTTCGATGGCGTTGGAGGTGTAGGTCAACTCCACATCGTACCACGCCTCTAGGCGAGCCAAAGGTTCCGATGGAAATGGAGAACAAGCATCCAGCTTCCCCTTCTTGGCTCGGACGGTTTCCAGGATCTTTACGTATTGGTTTTCTGCTTCGCTCATGGACAAACGGTAGCACAATCGAGGCCTGTTCGTAAAGAAAAGGTGGCTTCATTCGAAAAGGTGGCTTCATTCTCGAATAGCTTGAGCAACCGCGCGGCATTCCACGGCCAAATGATCCGAGCAGCGATGTGGCAGTCAACCAAAACACACCGCATCACGTCTTTTTATGAGTGAGACGGCTGTTGCGTCCACAGCGAATAAGCCGTTTCGGATCTTGGTCGGCGCTCGCTCTCCACCGCATGCGAAGGATTGAGCCGAGTTTGTGGAGGGCACGCAGCATAGGTTTACGTGTTTGGTCATGTATCGTGCCTGAAAACTGCATCCAAGTCCTCACTACCTGCAAGCGTTAATGGCGATGACTTTGGCTGCAAGTACCGGCGACTAGAAACGTCATCCAGTTCGTTTTCAAACCTGGCGATTTCGTGTACGAAAGCTACAGCGTTCTTCTCTGACTCAATCCCTGACGCAACACGTCGGGGCGCCGAGGCGAATGTCAGGGGCGCTAGCACCTGCCCCAACCGACTGACAAGAATAAACGCATCCCCAAGCACACTAACTTCTCCGTCACCATTGAAGTCTCCCTGGGCCTAGGTCGCTCCACTGTTCGCTCCGAGGCCACCTACCAACGCGAACGCGTCGCCCAACACGCTTACTTGCCCGTCCAAATTCGCGTCCCCAGGGAGTGCAACGTAGATCGATTCCGCATACGCTCCACCAGCATTTCCATCAGCATCCCCGTCGATGCTCAAATTACTAGCTGCCGAAACGATGTCGCTTGAGAGTTCGAAGGAATAAAATGCCGGATCGAGAATCAAGTCACGAAAATCCCACGTGGCTGTGAAAGTCGTCGAGTCGTAGGTCATCACCAGCATGGAGGAATCAACAAGGGCACCACCGAGGGAGTTGTTACGGATCAACAAATCGTCTGCGCTGACAATCACATCTACATCAAATGAAACAGAAAACGTCGTGATTAAATCTGGCCGGGCCAAGGGGCTTCCTTCATCTCGGACAGTCAGCCCGACAGAGGGGGGGGGCAAGCAACGCACCGGGATCGAATTCATATGCGCCAATATCGGCCCTGCTGTTTCCATTGCCATCGCCGTCCAACTCACGATCAAAACCTCGCTGGTCAGAATCGTTCAACAAAACATTGGCTCCTGCGTCAATTGCAAGACTATCGCTTGAGAGCGCATGAGTCTTCGTCAGCCCGCCATTGAAAGCAAGTGGACCCAATAGTGGATCTATCTGTGCGTCATTGCTACCAACTAAATTCTGGTTCAAGTCTACGGTGCCCACCCCAGTCGCGAGGAGCGTTGTGCCAGTGTTGTTACCAACCAAACTATCCCTAACTGACAGGTTACTTTCAGCGTTGTTCGGCGCTGAAAAATCAGGAGCAGCTCCGCCGTCAGAGTTGCCGGCGACAATCGAGCTCAGAACGCCAACCGTCCCGTCATTATCATCCCTGAGCACATAAAGCCCACCTCCAACGTCACCCGCGCTGTTATTCGTTATGGTACTATTAAGGATGACGACTTGAGAGTTGTTGACCCAAAGTCCACCGCCACTTCGATCTGCCGTGTTGCTACTGACGGTGCTGTTTGAGAGAAAAACGAGCCCTGCGGTCGTTCGAATTGCTCCACCATCGGCACTCAATCCACCGGCACTATTGTGATTGAGTGTGCTGCTTATCACAGATATCGGACCAGACACCGTGAAGATCGCTCCTCCACCAGAGCCGCCTGACACTGTTCTGTTGCCGCTCAAAGTGCTGTTCAACACTCCAATCGCCCCATCTCCCGCGAAAATTCCGCCGCCTTCCGATGACTCACCCTCGGTGACGTTGCCATGAAAAATACTTCCCGTAATGTCTACTGAGCCGTCGCTAGAAAAAATTCCGCCGCCTTCTGAGCTACTACCCTGGGTGCGATTGAAGATGAACGAACTTTCATCAAGTAATACGTCACCAGAAATCGTGAAGATTCCTCCACCCTCGGCAGACACCCCCTTTGTGACATTGCTACCCAACACGCTATTTAAAACCGTGACCGGACTATGGCGTGCAGCAATCCCTCCACCGTTGGCAAAGTCTCCAAAAGAATAATTACCGTCAACGTTGCTGTTGGTCAGCTCTAGTCTCCCACCAGGGATGAATATCCCGCCTCCCTCTGCCCCCCTTCCAGCGGTGCTGTTCCCACTTACCGAACTGGCTGTCAAGGTTAGGGTTCCGTCTGACAAAAATCGCAACCCACCACCACTGTGGGTCGTCTCAAATCCACCTTCCTCAAGACGCTCATTCGCTTCCGTTGAGCGACCACCAGTCAGGGTGATGCCGTCCAGTGTCAAGTCGCCCGTTTCAGAAACAAAATTCAAGAGTTTTGAATTGTCAGCAAGTAACGCGTCTCCTGATGCGTCAACGTCCGTTACGTACACCGCGTCAGTGATGTCGTTGTTGTTCACATCGCCAGTGATCGTGACGCCTGTCGCAGTAGATCCGTCTATCGTCAGTGTCTCTTTGATCTCCAGCTCACCAAACGTTAACCGGATCAAACTTGACTTGCCTCCGGTTAGGCGGATTGCATCGAACTCAATTCTGTCGTCACCAGGATTTGAATTCGCGTCAAAAACCGCTTGTCGGAGACTACCAGGCAGATCACCCGCCGCCGCTATAGGGCCGTCACTAACGTTGTCTACTTGAAAAGTAGCCAGCAGTCTACGACTCTCTAACTCTTGAAAGTGCAGATTCGGCAATCTCGATTGAGGCCGGCTAGTTTGATTGCATGGGCGCTTAATTCTGTCTAGCAATATTTTGAGCATCAAATTCTCCTATGCTGCCGACTTGCAATCTATTCTCGATTGCTCCAACGGCGCGTCGAACGCATGTGCAAAACTGTTTGAACGCAAGCAGCTAATCCTCACGCGAATGTCAATTAGTTATAGCGTTGATTTGGGAAGAACATCGTGAAGCGTTCGAAGTGGCTTGTTCGAGCCCCTCTTGATGTATTCTCAGCTTACCGCCTGAGAGCGGGAAATTCTATCTCACATGGGTTTTGTTTGTTGCAGCGGCAGCGAGATCTCCCTTGAGGCCTTCGACGAGCGTATGCTCCAGCCTTGAGTCGTCTTCGATGACGCTTGTTTCAGAGAGGCCCCTTCGGCCCGGTTTCTCAAGACCTTCGCTGCGCTCTCCTGCGGCAAGTCGCCGGTCTCCCCAAAATTTTCATGGGCGCTGCGCTATGAAAATCCCGGGTGATCCCCCTCCGGCGACTTGGATCTTGAGAAACCTCCCCCCGCCAAAATCTGCTGCTCCCATTGATTTTATGGACGGGCACCTTCCACGGCTTCGCCGCTACAGGCTCCCACCAAAAACCAAAGTCCAATTGAAAGGAGAAAACATGACCAATGAGACCAAACACCAGTCAATCGATTTAGCAAGCTTCAAACGCGATATCAACCTCGTTACCTACGCAGCGTTACACGGCTACCAAGTCGATAAGAAGAAAACGACCAAAACGTCGATCGCGATGCGGTCGAGCAATGACAAAGTCATCATCACCAAGAAAGGCGGTAACTGGGTATACTTCTCCGTTTGCGATGACCAGGACAGTGGCACCATCGTCGATTTCGTGCTGAATCGCTCGAGCAAATCGGTCGGCGAAGTCGCTCGCAAGTTGGCTGACTGGTCAGGATTGGGAGCGGTGCCGTCGCCAGCCTTTCACGTTGAGGAAACCAAGCCAAATTCGGGACGAGTGCAGGCCGTGTTCGCAAGGTGCCGACCGGTTAAGCAACATGCTTACCTTGAGGGCAGGGGGCTTGGCTCGGCACTGCTTGGCTCGCGACGTTTTGCCGGTCGTGTTTTCACAGACCGCTACGGAAACGTTGTCTTTCCGCATTACTCCAATGGCAAGGTCTGCGGCCTTGAACTCAAGAATGCTCAACGCGGCTTGTTAGTCAAAGGCAGCCAGAAAACGTTTTGGCGTTCCAATACGGCGACAAAAGATACAACGATCGTTGTCACGGAATCCGTGATCGACGCGTTGAGCTACCAGCAGCTTTTCCAACCCGCCGATTGTTTCTACTTGGCAACCGGGGGAGGGGTTTCGGCTCGCCAGTGTCAGCTGCTGGTAAAGCTACTGGAATCTTCTACCAAAATCAGCAAGGTGATCGTAGCGACCGACAACGACGAGGGAGGCGACCGAATCGGCAGGCGAATTTTTGAAGCCGTTGATCGTTCGCTTTACAACGGGAAAATTGTTCGTCGTCGTCCTCGCAAGCGTGGCACAGACTGGAATGATTTGCTGGGGAGCAAGTGATCACCAGTCCCAAATTTGGGACTGGGCTCACCAACGAGTAATCAGTCACTTCCCATCGCCCCGCGAAGCGATTCTCCGGAAGGGGAAACTAGCTGGCAGATTCGATTTCTTCCACCAGGATTTGCGTTACTTCCGGCGAACTCTCAGGCCGGTTCAAATCCCGATCATCCGCTTCGTGTATCGATCGAAGTGAAGCGATGCAGAACAGGTTGGCCAGCTCCTTCAAATGCCGTCCTTCAAACGTAATGGATTTTTTGCACATGGAGTGTAACAGCACCTGCACAAAGCCCGCGTCACGACAATGAACTTCCCGAATGTCGCTGTAGGAATAGCTTTCCATGTGCCCATCGCGAAATCGCAGCTGGAACATCATCGGTGGCAGCTCACCGTCCCGGATCGCTTGCCACGGGCAGTGCGGCTCTTTCGCGACTCGCCCAACACTTTGCGGCAACCGGTGCAGGATATTTCGACCTGTATTTTCGTCAAACGCTCGTGAAACTTCGGCCATCAGGTTCTACTCCTCTCCATCGAATTGGGAACGCCCATACCTAAACCCTGACTAGCATCGTTGCGATGCCGGCCCTTCGGCTCCTGCTGCCGCACTGATTCCGACGCACCGCGCCACCACTGAGCAACACGCCCACGGAAACTTTGCATCGCCTGACGGCTGTGGCGGAACGCCGATGTCAAAACATGCTCTTTTTGCGGCGCTGCGGAACGAGCAAACGCATCCTTGGCAGTTTCACCAATCAACTCCGTGGCCGACATCTGATGTCCTGATCGTTCAATACTGCGACGGACTTTCGCCTTGTCATCCACGTAAATTGCAACGTCTTCGCTGCCACGAGAAACGGTCACGTAGAATTGTTTGGCGTTGATGGCTGGCAGGGAGGTCGAGCCCATGGCTGCGATGGCCAGCTGGCGATCCTTCCCTTGACTGGCATGACTGGTGACGACATAACCCAAATCAAAATGACCGTAGTTTCTGTCGACGGTTTTGCCGTTCTTCAAGACTAGGTTTCCGTGTTTGTCAAAACCCTTCACTTCATCGAGACGACCGTTGCTGATCCGGCCCTTGCCGTCTTTGGTTGTGCCGCCGAGGCTAAAGCGGATTTTGTCGCCTGCAGAGATACCTAGATCGTGCTGCGAATAGACCTCGAAACGATCGCTGCGATCCAGGGGCAGGGACGTTGCGGTTTTTCCGCTGAGGCTTTGTAGCGTTACCTGCTTATCGTCAACGGATTGCACGAGGTATCGATCGCCTTTCTTGAAACCACCGGCGACATTCTGATGGAATTGGACGATCAGTCCCTCCTGATCTCGATACGAGGCCGCGTTGCCTTTCTCGGCCTCGGAAAAGTTCAGCGAACGCAACTGCGTGAACTTCGTTTCTTCCGCGGGCAGCTTCCCTTCCAGACGCAGGTTGTCGCGGATGTGTTCGGTGACCTTGCTGGCCTCGGAGTGCGTGGGAGCGACGACGAGCGTTGATTTTCGCTTGTTCGTGGATTTCAGGTAGGCTTTCGCCAAGGCTTCATGGCGATCACTGCCGGAAATCTCTTTGACCTTTCCCATCGAGTCCAACATGTCAAAGCCCGCTAATAGCCCTGTCTTGCCGGTTCGTCCATCCAGCACTTCATGCCCGCGGCTGATCAGTTCAACCGCTCGTTTGTATCGTCCTTTCTGCCGCTGGATCATCTCGATGCGAGCAATGTTCAAACCCGCTTCGTTTTCCAATAGTCGCATTGCTTCCCCACGACGCGGGGAAGAATGCTGCTTGGTGTCTCCCGACAGCACGACGCGGCAATTCTGTTCCTTGGCGATTTTGAAAACGCCGTTCATCGCACGGACGTCCAACAAACCGGCTTCGTCGATCCAGAGAACATGATCTTTGAGTTCCGGATGGAGCTTGGTGTTGCGCAGTAGATGTTCGACGGTCTTGGCGTTGGCGAAGCCTTTTTCTTCGAGGACTTCCTTCGCCCCGGTGCTGGGGGCAAAAGTGAAGACCTGCTTGCCGTTCTCGCGTACCGCGTCAACCGCTTCCTGCATCAGCGACGATTTGCCAGTTCCAGCTCCGCCGGTGATTGCCAGCACCGTGTCACGAGAATGAAGCACGTAGTTGACGGCGTTCTTTTGCTGGTCGTTGAGCCATGTTCGGTCGAACTTTCTGTCGAATGCACTGATGGCTTTACGAGTGCCACGACTATCGCGGGCAAACGCGATCATCTCTCGCTCAGCGTGGAGCACCTCCCGCGTTGTGATAAACTGCCGCTCTGAGCCTTCGGCGTCCAGCGTCTTTTGGATTACTCCCGATCGATCAATCGCGTTCTCGACCCGTTCCGGGCTCAGCGTAAGTCCGTGTTCCAAAGCCGTACCGGCAATTTGATGCCGTTCGACCGTCGATTGACGGAACAAGTGATGCTCCAGAGCATACTGAACAGACTTTGCGGCAGCTTCTTCCTCTGATTCTCCGCTGGACTTACCGGATCGTTGTTTTAACTGGCTGAACGCGATGCGTTCTTTCTCCGTCAATCGGCTTTGCCATTCGCCTCGCAACTGAACGACCGATTTGCCAGTGTCTTTCTGCGCTCGTGTGACCTTGCCAAGCTTTCCTTTGGCTTCGGCGTCGTTGACTTTGTTCTCAAGGGCGTGTTGTTCAACCTGAGCCGTACGTTGGCTGAACTTTTCGATGGTGTTTCGCTCAATCCCTTTGATCTCCCAGCCGTTCTTCATCCGGCCCGATTGGCGAAACCGCGTGTGCTGGACGTTATAGCCCAATTCATGATTGAGCTTACGGGCAAGCCGAGCTTCAAATTTGGCCTGTAGGCTGGGACGCTGACGGACGATTTCTTCGAACTCGCCCGCGTAGTTTTTGCCGTCTTGTTGTGTCCAATTAATAACGAAGGCATGGACGTGCAAATGAGGATCTGCACTGCCGTTCACAGGCCGAGACGTTTTGTGCAGGAAGTCGGCGTAGATCACCTTGCCGGTATGCGATTTCTGTTTCGTTTGGGCATGCTTGCCCGTGCGGACTCGCCGCTGCATCAAGGGCTCGATGTCTCTCTTCATTGTTTCGCGAACGGACTCCTGCAGTGCTTGCAGAATCTGTTCGTCTTTGTTGATCGCCCAAGCCAGCGAAACGCTCTTGGGAACGCTGAAAGTCAGATCCATTCCAGGACGGCGATCTTTGCGAATACGCTGCGTCAGCTTCTTACCCGTTTCTGGATGCTTACCTTCCAGCAGCTGATTGAATTGCTCTTTCGTGACGTTGGATCCCTGCCCAAGGCCAAGGATGTCGGCACCTTTTCCGTGCCACTGGCCAGCAACCTCCTGGCCGAGATAGTAGTCCCCACGGGTGAGGACTTGCTCGAAATACTTCTGCGTCCCGGCGACGCTTTTTCCTTGGGTGGCTATCAGCATGTGAAAAGATACGGAGCTAGGTTCGAAGAGACAAACGCAGGTACTCAACGACCCTCGAGCGGATCCAAACATGTCGCGGTAGAGACGGGCGACCGTTTAACCTTGGCGACAAAACTTAGCCAAGGCAACAACTCAAAATCGATTGACCAGAATCATCCACAACCAATT
>CALKXO010000126.1 GCA_938003615.1 uncultured Pirellulaceae bacterium
TTGAGACATTGTTTTTGTAAAGATCGATCGCGCCGTTCGTAGTACCGGCTTTAGCCGGAATTTGACATGATATCCCGGTTCGATTCCGCCTAAAGGCGGCACTACAAACATCCTTGCGAAAAATTCACAACCTCTCCGAGAGGGATACGCCTCTGGGGCAGAGGCGACTACTGGATACGCCTCTGGGGCAGAGGCGACTACCAATAGAACTCACTCCCGAGCGTGTCGGTCCTGTCGGCTTTATCTTGTTGGAACAAAAAAATGCCTGGCTAACCAAATGGGTCAGCCAGGCAATTCACTGCCGATTTTCATCGACAGCAGGATATGGATTGTTATGCTACCAACTTATCGGAAGCGGAAGCCTCGTCGCGGCAAAGCGCCTCGCTGACGTTGAATCGACTGGGCTTGGCTGCGCTTGGTGCGACGTGAATTGACGTCCTCCAATGGCTCGATCGACTCCAGCTCTTCTTGCAGATTGTCGTCCGGAAGGTCTAGCTCTTCCAGTTTTCGATCCAGCTCTTCAAGATCAGCGTCCAGCCCTTCGAGGTTGTCGTCCAGATCTTCATCCGCTCGTTCGAGGTCGTCGAATGAATCGCCTCGATCGATTCCCAGATCGCGTTCCAGTTTCGCTTCGGGATGTGGTTTCAAGTTGGAATCCGCCGATGGACCGCCGCCCGCCCAATTGGGATCGCTAAACGTCGAACCAAGTCGGCCAAAGGAGGGATTGGATCGATGGTGAATTCCACCATAGGTCGGATAGTCAAAGTCATACGGGCCGCAACACATGCTGCATCCGATAAAACTGAACATCGTCATCGTCAAAATAATTGTCGTGGCCCAGCGTTTCATGATTGTTCTCGCCCTGAATGTGCGCCTCAATCCATAGAGACATTCTTTTGAAGGCAACTTTCTTAAAGGCGGTCTTGCCAAAAAGTTGTCGGTATCAAACCGTTTCAAAAATTTGTATTAGTTTCGTCGAATAGTCGCCCGAGTCGCTCCAGTGAACCGGCTGTCGTTTGGAGCGTCCTCAAATCCCATCCTTCGCCAGTTGACGGATCCTGTGTTGCCAGATCTCGGGTTGCCAGATCGCACTACGTTGGTTACCCCATTAGCAGCACTTGAGGACAAGCGCTGTCGATTTGGCGTTGCAGTGGTCGCCGAGGCTTTCACTACGTTTCGAGATTCGCTAACGACACGCTGATTGACCGTCCGTCCATTGTTAACGCTCCGTCCCTTGTTAACGCTCCGGCCGTAGCTAGAAACGGTGGGCCGCGAGCGTGTGCTCGACGATCTCTCAGGCGTGTACGCCTTAAGTCGCTTCATTGGTGGACGATTGGTATCGCGTTTCGGTGAAACGATGGGCTCTGAAGCAACCCGTGTGCTGCGAGCAGTTCGTTGGCTGCCCGATGATGGTGGAGCCGACCGACGGCGTGAGGCCGAAGGAACATCTTCCTCGTAGCTAACCTGCCGAGCCTGATAGACTCGTTCTCGTCGCGGCATCGCATTGCGACTTTGAGACCCCTGATTGATTGTCGGCTGAACTCCTCTAGGAGCCGGTATCATTGGATTGTAAGGTTGGACGACCTCTCCTGGAGTCACATACGGTTCCGAGTAAATCGGTTGCCCGTCACCGTAGGAAGTCGAATACCCTTCGTCGACCTGAATGACGTTTCCTGAATTTTGGTTGGTCGGAAAGTCTTCGCCGCGACTGATTACGTTCGGACGGCTCCACCCATAGTCAAGTGCCGGTGAGGCACCGCGCCGGCGAGCATACTCGTGTGCGTCTTGGTAGGCTTTGCCAGGCCATGCACCTTCAGAGAAAGTGATACCACTGTGTGGCAGGGTGGTTCCCTTGCGGCGATGAATCAAGCAGATAACTTTGTTGTATTCGGCAACCGCCGTGTAAAAAGCGATCTCGGCCTGCGAACGTCGCCGCTGAGCATCGAGAGCCACGTCCAGCGTTTCAACACCTTCCTCTTCAAGTTCCTTGAAGTGATCTTTTTCAATCGTCGTTTCTTTCCAGCGGTTGTAAGAGGACTGCATGATTGCTTGGTTGGCTTCCAAAGCTCTAAATGCCTCGGACAGTTCCTTAATCACTTCCAGTTCGACATCTTCCAAGCGAGCAATCTCGCGAGCAAGTTTCAATTGAGCGTTGCGAACGTTGGCCAACTCTCGACGGAATCCGACCGGCATACGGAATTCACCTGTTAGTGCCAGCTCTTGGAAGCTGCCACCGTACAGCTGATTCAGAGCACCACTGTTGGCGTTAGGGAAGGACTCGTCGGCCCCAGTGACGCCGAATTTGTTTCCGTTACCCAACCAGCGGTAAGTTCCCGACACGTTAAGCTCTGGAAGTAAGCCGTTCTTCGAGTAGGCAAGCGCCAATTCACGTTTCTTGATTTCCCAACGTTCCTGCCGCAGTTCAGGGCGGTAGGTGAGTGCCTCGCATTTTGTGGTGAACCAATCGAATTCGACAGGTGCCATCACAGGATCGTCGATCGGCCGAACGATACGTCCGTCGGTGGATGACCAACCCATCAGAAATCGCAAGGCGCCTTCGGCGTTGAGCACACTGTTGTAGGCGTCGATGACCTGAGCATCGAAGAAGTGATACTGTTCAGCAGACTGAGCCAGTTGTTGGATGTTAACGTTGGATCCCTCGTCGTATTGATCTTTGACGATTCGCCATGTTTCAATGGCTGCGTCGCGGCCAGTCTTGGCAGCGTCCAAGCTTCGATAGGCCAAGAACAGATCCCAGTAACGAATTTCAACGTTGGTGACTAGGTTTTGCAGTTGAGCTTCAAGGTTGGCGATCTGTTGATCAGTGCTGATCCGAGAGATAACGATTGGCATTCGGTTGATGAACGCTCCACGACCTCGAAGCAACGGCTGACGAACTTCGGCTTCGAACGCGGTGCGATAGACGCTGTCGAGCGCTTGAAAGCCTGCAGGAATGTCGGTTGCCAATGGATTGGAGTTGGCCGTGTAACTGGAGATGTTGCGGAAGAACAACTGTGTTCCATTAGCCGTTTTCTTGGCAAGTTCATTGGTCCACTGAGCCTGATCCTGTTGGAAGACCAAAGGTTGGTTCGGGTTGAACAAAGTAGAAGAATTGACAGTGTTGCGTGGTTCATCAGATTTATTGAACGACATGCTACTGGTGAACTGAGCATCGAAATCGGCTAGAGCAGATTCCACGCCTTGGTTTACATCCAAGCCGGTATTGGTGGAAATGCTGCCGGGCGATGAAATCTGGCCAGGGGTTCCGATGAAGCCTGGCTCCGATTCGCGGATGGCGACATCGTAGATCGTGCCAGCACCAGCAACGCCATTGACCAAATTATCGACGCCGGGCGAAACACGTGTGCCTTGCAGACTGGCCGTCCCGAAACCGCGGAAGACTTTGCCGTTTTGCAAAGCGTATCCGACGGCCTGTTCCAGCGTCATGTCTTCGTAGTTTTCGAAGTCTGGACTAGCAACGGTAATCGGCGTGTAGGCCTGATCGACCTCGTCCAGTGAACGTACATCGACATCCGGATACTCGATTGAGGTCGCCTGTTCGATATAAGTCGATAGGTCGCCGGTGTCATTAAGATAGATCGGTTTACTGGGAGTACAGCCCGTGGCGATCGACGCCATGGCAACGGCCAGCAAAAATTTTATTGGGGTGATTTTCATCGGAGTTCCATATCCTGATGTTGTTTAAAACATCATCGTGGCTTCCGAAGAAGCCACCGATGATGTTTGGCAATCAATCGTTTGCCAACGAACCCCCCGGTTCATCAATCAAGCACCGTGAATAAATCACGGAGCTATGACCGACAGATTCAGTATCGGCAGCCCATTCGGTAAACTTTGGCCAATCCGTAAAGTTTTACATTTTGGCGATAGCAGTGGGTGCTGGCAGGGGGCGGTGGATGCGGTTTGAAACCCAATGGAGAATTGCGTTTGGCGGCGAAACGTACCTTCGCTCCTGCGAATTTCCGGTCGCAGGGATTGCACCGACGGGGACGTTGACCCTACCGACTAACTAGGGAAATTCAGCAACTTAGACTTTTCCTCTTAAGTCAAGATTGCCGATGCTATCACCATCGAAGATTTGCGACATGAGCGTTCAGGGAGAACGCGCCACGCTCCAAAATCATTAGAGCGTGGGACGACACGGAAGGTCATCGCACTCAACTTTCCATACCTGATCTCCGGATCCGCAGGCGTCGTCACAACATGAAAACCGCTCCCCATTACCTATTATTGACCGGCTCGCAGAAGCACGTGCCCGTCGATCCATCTAATGCCATGCCCCCCTCGCAGCAGGACGCCCGTCCATCTGGAGGCAGTTGGCATTTCGTGCTTGAACCCATTGGCGACGGTTCACGCATCGAGGCAGATGAAATAG
>CALKXO010000127.1 GCA_938003615.1 uncultured Pirellulaceae bacterium
TACATCATATTTACTGGCAGCGGATTCGTGACCTTCCAGCGTTCAGCCTTCGAACGGTTCGCTACATGCTGAACGATCACGAGGTTCGCTTGGCGTTGGCAACTCGCGCGGCACCCTTGTTCGGTGTCGAATGGGGTTACAAAGAAGGCGGCCAGTTCACACCCGGCGTCCAGTGTGCCCGCCCTGAAGTCGGTCAGTTTGTGCAACGACAATTGGAGCGAATCTGGAAAAACGATCTGCATCGAATTACCGATGCTCAGGCGTACGGATGGTCAGGCGGCGAAGTTGTCTTACGACTGGGCGATTCAAATCTGATCGAAGTCAGCCGATTGGAGGCTCGTGCAGCCGAAGATATTCGGATCGCTTTGCGACGAGGCCAGCGCATTGGCGTGCAAGTTGATCGCGTCAAGAATCAGGGAAAGGTCGATCTGTATTTTCCGAACGCATTTTTCCATGCTCACATGCCCATGCCGGGCCAGCATTACGGCGTCAGCGCTTTGCTAGGTGCCTACAGCCCGTGGGCTGATAAGTGGTTCAATGGTGGGGCTCTGGATGTCCGTCGTTTATTCATGCACAAAGATGCCTACGGCGGTGTGACGATGGGCTACCCGAGCGGTGTCACCAACATCGAAGGCGTTGACAAACCGGTTCCCAACCGAGATATCGCGCGGCAGATCGCAGAACAGATTTCAGCCGGAAACACAATCACCAAACCATCGGAACGCGACGAACACGGCAACGATCTTTGGCCGATCGAGCGAGCAAACGTCCCCGCAAATCCTCAGCACATTCTGGAATACCCGAAAGACCTGGACGCGGAAATCCGACGCGGCATCGGGGTTCCTGACGGCATCACTGACGACGAAGGTGCTGGGGCGTGGGCGGGCAATCGAATCAAACAAGCATCGTTCTACAGCACGCTGGATACCTGGCTGATTCAAATTGTCAACGACCTGACGGAGCAAGTCTTTCGTCCTTTGGTAAAGATGAACTGGGGTCAAGAAATCGATTTTGAAATCTGCCACAAGCCGCTGGCTGAACAAGCGATGGAGCAACAGAGCAACGCGGGGCCCGGAACACCTGGTCAGTTTCCGCCAGCCGATGGCGATAGTCAGGACGGTGGTCTTTTTGGAAACGATGACGGCAATGGCGGTCCACCAGTCGATCCGGATCTTCCATCGCTTGATGGTCTCGAACCGAAACGAATGAGCGCCTACGAACTGATCGGTGAGGGAGTCGTTTCCGCAGCGGAAATGGTGCAAGCTGCCCGTTCGGTGCTGAAAGAGCGGCCCACGAAGCTTTCCTCGTTTGAGGAATCCGAACATCCGCGAGGTGAAGATGGTCGGTTCATTGCCAAAGGCACTCATGCGGACGTCGCTTCACTCATTGCCGACACGCTGGCCGATCCGTCCAAGGGCGGCAACGAATGGATTGACTATGCGTCAGTGACCAAGGAACAGGCTGATCGAATCTCAAACAGCACGGGTATTGACGTAACCGGTTACATCCATCAGATGCAGGGTTCCGAAATTACTCATGCGCTCAATCGTCACGGCAAGGAGTCTGGAGGATTTCAGATATCAATCACTCCTGAAGACTTGGAGCAGGTGCCGGAAATCATCGCAAATGCCGAATCAATTTCAATTACTGGAAAAACCAAGCAAGGCCATGAGGTGATCGAGTATCGAAAACGAAGCAATGGACACACAGTCGTGATCGAAGAAATCAGAACCGGAAGAAAAAAGCTGGCTTTCAAGACAATGTACAAGTTTCCCAGCAAGAAAAAAGAAGATGCCTGACCAGCGGCATCACGCCCAAAACGTTTTCGACCCCGAAAGCCGACGCATACTTGCCAGACATCTAGGATAAATTATCGGCTCAATGAATGACAAAGTCAAATCTGAATGCTTGACCAACCAACCGACAATCTGATTTTCGGCGAATCACTCCTTTCGGGCGAAGTGGTCGCGTCAGAATTTCGCTCTGCCTTGGCAACCGATACTGTGTTCAAACATCGCCAAAAGCAGAATACTTGGCAGATCACCCGATCCCTTCGCTCGATCGGCATCGTGTTAATGCCAATGTTGGCCGAAGCATTCTGGCGATCTGATTTGTCAGCCTGGTTAGCAGCCTACGATTACCATGCAAACCGGCTTCCACGCTGGCTGCAAACGCATCTGAAAGAAACCGGCATCGGTCCACCCAGCGGGCCAGTCTTGCTGACATTCGACTATGACGACGGCGATCGTCGCGTTCGATTTCCGAAAATCGAAAGAGCGGCCGCGAGTCTGATGAACCGAAACGTCATGAATCGAGAACAGTTTGAGCTTCAAAGCGAAGCGGTCAAAGCCAAGGCGTTTACGATCGCCGGCGACCTGAGCGAACGCACGATCGGGAAGGTGCGAGACGTGCTGGCAAAGTCGACGCTGGACGGGCCGTCGCTTCCAGAATTTTCCAATCGCGTCACCGAGGCACTCGGAAAGAGCCCCATCGGACTCGCCCACTTGGAAAACGTCTATCGCACCAATATTCAAGCAGCGTATCGTGATGGTCGCGAATCACTGATCAGCGGAAACCCGATCATCGAAAACTTGTTCCCGTACCAGGAATACCTACCGATTCACGATGGACGCGTTCGGGAGAATCACAAAGCACTGGGATCACTTGGAATTAGTGGAACTGGAGTCTATCGTCGTGATGACCCGTTCTGGGACTACTACACCCCGCCCTGGGGATTTAATTGCAGATGTTCGGTCAATCTTCTGACGCTCGAAGCCGCTGCGAGAAAAGGGGCTCAAGAAGCAATCGACTGGCTGAAAAGCGGAGTTCCGCCCGTCGAGCCAGAGCACCGTTGGAAGTCAATTCCGTTTGAGCCAGAGCCCGGATTCGGGCAACGGTCAGGAGTGACTTCCTGATGGATACGTTTCAAATTAAAACCCTAACGGTCAACGACTGCCGAGTCGTCAATGCTGAAAACACAGCCAGACAACTGGATGACTACCCGGACTGGATGAACGGCATCAACCAGTTGCATTGTCCGTCAGGAACAGATCCGGGGACTGGAACATTTCTGGTCAATCGTGAGGATTTTAACCAGAGCTTCCCTGAGTCCGATGCTTACAACATTGTCATGGCGAGGTCCAAGGTTGGTGGCAGCACGACCACTCTCACGCTAAGAGGATACTTCACGCTTTCGGCCTATGCCGCGCTGAGAGTGCCGGGAAGTCCGATGGTAGTCACTGTCGCAGACGCGAGACACGTGCTGGGGCAAGCGTACACAAACAACGCGTGGAACACTCAGGGATCTTCCGAGAAGACTTGGGAAGATGTTCTCGCTGACGTTCGCTCCGATTTACCAACTGGATATGATGGCGGATTAGTATTCAAGAATGCGATCGACGGTCAGTATAAGCCAAGGAATTTACGGTACGAAGGCTGGCGAACGGTCGACGCGATACAAGATATCGCTAACCGAACTAACCACACGCTGGTTTACAATCCGTTTGACAAGCAGTTGGAATTTCAGCCGATGGGCGGACTGCAAAACGGACTCAGCTCGATCGTCAACGGCGCAAAACTACACCGGAAATTCGAACTGCCAAATGTGCAATCGAAAAAAGTCGGAAAAGTCATTGTTAGTTTTTCATCAACCGATGCCAGCAGAAAACCAGAGCGGCTGGAGAAGTCAAATCCAGCCGGCGGAGGAAATTCCCAACATGCATGGGGAACGCAACTGCCATCCGGAAAAATGGCTGATCTTGAACTCGAGCGAGACAAGCTGGCCGAAACGTGGTTCAACTGGTCAGATCGCGCAACGTCACCAGAAATCAACGAATACTTCAACGCGTTGGCGGTTCGATGCGGTTCAGAAGTGGCATCTGTTAGCTGGAAAGTCGACCGCAACGAACTGTTTACTGTCATATCAAAACACGAACCTCCAAAGCCGGAAACCAAGAGGCAGATCCAAAGCGCTGCGAATAACGTCCACGTCCACTTCACGGCCCCTGAAGGTGGCATCCCCGGCGGCGGTACTGCACCGTGTACGGTGATCAGTTACTCAGATGGTCGTGAGGTCGAAGAAAACGAAACGAAAGAAATCAAGAACCACCGCGAAGTGCGTACGTGTTTCCTTGGCGACCGCAGCGGAATCGCTATGCAGGTTGAACCGGAGGAACCGGAAGGGGGTGGCAAGGCACCTGATGAACAATGGGAGTTAATCGACGGATCGAACCCGACCACGATCGTCGAATTCGTTGTTCCAGATGACGGCTACGATCTCAAACCTAGTGAAACTCAGTCAGTCAAAGTCACTCACACGACTGACGACACCGTCGCCGTTGGCGACATGATTAGCGTTATCAACGGGATGCGGCGAACGATTATGAAAGGTCGGTCTGGCGTCGCCACAAGGTATCTTGATGGCGACAACGATCCGCCGGTTCCGCCGAAATGGCGAGTGATCGAAGTCGGCGATGAAGACGTACCGGATCTGGTCAAGTTCCAAACCACCGAAACCCTCTACAAGTGCGGTCATGCCAACGCGGTCATCGTCGAGTCAACGCCCAGCATTGATACCGGTGCAAAAGACGACTGCAAGGAAATTCGCAACATCGTCGTGTTCGACACGACGGGCCAAGCCATTTTCGAAGAAACGGTCAGTGCGGAACCGAGGGAGTTCGCGGGGACCGGCTCGATGGGGTTTGCAAGACCGCTGCAAGGCACCCAAGAAGACAGCAACAGTGACGACAGTGGCAACGAAGATCCGATCCATTATGAGATCGTTAGCTTGGGGATGGGCGAATGCTGTCGTGAGGAGCCAGACCCGTCCGAGTCGTCAGAAAGTTCATCCGGGTCGAGTGATCGCAGCGACAGTTCGTCAGACTCAAGTGAGTCCTCAAGTGAGTCCTCAAGTGACAGCAGCGATTCAAGTAGTTCGGACAGCAGCGATTCAAGTGACAGAAGCGATTCGAGTGACTCGACCAGTAGCGATTCGAGCGAATCCGGGTCGTCGAGTAGCTCCTCAAGCAGCAGCGATTCGAGCGGATCGTCGAGTAGCTCCTCAAGCGATAGCGACTCGGACGATCTGCCCGAGTGCGACCTAGGTGCGATCGTCGGCCTTGTTGCCATCGACCTAAACGGGAATCTATGCCGTATCAAAACAATCGATTGCCGCGAAGTTTTTGGATCGGATAGCAGTCAATGAGAGTCTTGATCAAAGACGGATCGGTCGTCACCCATGACGGAGCAGTCGTGGTTATACCTGACGGCGTCGATCCAGCCGATTGCATCTGTTGCCAAGGTTGTCCGGACTGCGGGGTCGGACAGCGACGCGTGGTTACGGCCAACGGATTTACTCGATGGTCCACCTCGGGATCCGATAGATTTTTCGACTACAGTACGTACGAATTCCATGCGCAAGACCTATCAATTCTGGAGGACTATTGGAATTATTTGGTAGCCGATTCCGGCGACGAGGCAGCCGGTGTCGAAACGTGTTTTGCCGAAAAAACTACTCAAGCCACGTTGCAAACAACCGGCTTAATACGCTGCGAGGACGGCCAGATCACTGAGATTACCGGCAGCGTCAAGTTCCCAAGAATTTTGGCCGACACGATAAGCAACGTTGCAACCATCAGCCACCCTACGGCACCGACTGTTGACTTGGCATCGCAAACGATCACCATCCCTTACCAGATCGATTACGACTGGGGCGAAGG
>CALKXO010000128.1 GCA_938003615.1 uncultured Pirellulaceae bacterium
GTTCGCTAACGTGCACTTTCTGCCACACCGGCACGCAAAAAATGGTGCGCAACCTTACGGCCAGCGAAATTCTCGCTCAGATTCTGGCAGCGCGCGATCGCTTGGGGGATCATCCTGATTGCGAAATCGATCCGGAGATTATCGCCCCACACAGCGGCCGGAAAGTCTCCAACATTGTCATGATGGGCATGGGCGAACCGTTGTTGAATTTCGAGAACGTAAAAGCCGCGCTTCTCATTGCGCTAGATGACACAGCGATGGGGTTCTCGCGGCGACGCGTCACGTTATCAACTTCTGGAGTGGTCCCAGCCATCGGGAAAACCGCTAGCGAAATTCGCTGCATGTTGGCGATCTCTCTACATGCGGTCTACGACGAACTGCGCGATGAATTGGTTCCGATCAATCGAAAATATCCGCTCGACCAGTTGCTTGACGCCTGCCGTGAGTATCCGGAAGTGGCTAATTGTCGCCGGATCACTTTCGAATACGTCATGCTCAAAGACGTCAACGATTCAATGGAAGAAGCACGAGAGCTGGTTAGACTGCTGCGAGGCATACCTTCAAAAATCAATCTAATTCCATTCAATCCATGGCCGGGATCGAAGTACCAATGCTCTTCGAAAAGGCAAATTGATCGATTTGCCAATTATTTGATCGAGAAGGGTTTTGAATCGCCCGTGCGCACCCCACGTGGACGTGACATCTTCGCAGCTTGCGGTCAACTAAAGTCTGCTTCCGAGAAACCAGAACGCAAACGCTTGGGCGACGGCATCATTAAACTGACTTGATGCCGAATTCACCGCCGAACAGACCAACCAAACGGTACCAATCGGAAGACTAACCTTCTTCGTTTACTTCAAGTATAGAGAACGATGGCCCTTCGCTTGCGTCATCGCTCGCATCGCCATCGTCGAAAAACAGATCCTGCCTCGTTTCCTCTGCCGAATCAACTGTAGCTGGCTCGACAACGATTCCAGACAGATCGGGGATCTCCGCAGATGCGGTTTTAATTTTGGAATCGCTAGAATTCTCGATTGAGGCGGCAATGGGCTTCACGGTCGCAGTAGGATTTGCAGGGGGCGTGGTCACAGTCTGTTGAGCGGTAGGAGCGGGTGCTCCAAGGGTCGGACCGGCAAGAGCGGGCAACAGTCCTGGAGAACCGTCAGCCGCTTGCTGTTCCACGGGTGCCGAGAATTGGATTGGCGGTACAAGAGAACCTGCCGTTGGTAAATTGGCAGTTGCCGCTGGAGCTGTAGGACGACGCGTTGCAACGGATGTAGATGGCTGAGTGAAAATTGATCGACGGTCTGTGGCGACTTGGCTCGGTCGACTGTTTACTGTCGGCGAATCACCCGGAATCAGATAGCGGCGTTGAAAGGTGCGTCCTGTGCGCGGATCTACATAGGTCACAATTCTAATTTTGCTACCCGTTGTAGGCTGTGCTGTCGGTCTGCCGACGGGAGCGGGGGCGTTCAATCTAGGTGTGTTCGTAGGTTGTTGCCCGGGAATTGAAGCGCGCTGTTGCGGAGTCAATCGCGAGTAGGGAGTGAGTTGCTGTGGAGCCGACAGGTTGCCTTGGGGCGCAGGACGTTGAATCATAACTTGAGGTTGCGAGTAGCGCTGTTGGCTGGACACTCCCGGTTGTGAGCGATACTGCGGCGGTACAGACGTCGGATTATACGGTCGGACTTGTGTCTGAGTCGGCATCTGAGGAGCTATGGCTTCGCGCACATTATCTCTGAATCGGCGTAACACTTGTGCCTCCGAAGAATCGAAGGCAGAAAGAAATGCAACGGCGGACATCGCCACAACAGCGAACTTTTTCATCTGTGCTCTCCAAGCAAACGTCATCTTTAAAAGTAGAATGAGGGTTTGGACGGCCCCCCTTCTGGACCATATTATCGCATCAATATCGTTAATTTGAACCCTCGATATTTTTTTCGGTCAGCTTTTTTAAGCTCAGAAGGCAGAAGCACGCATACTTCGCCCAGCCTACGCAATTACATAGGAGTTCAATCGAGACGACGGTTGGTTGCAGATCTCCTCTTCATCGCTCAGACTAACCGATCCTCGTATCTAATTTCCACCACGAATATCCAACACCTTCGACACCTTCGATAGGAGAAGCATGCTCAAGCCAGTACTTTTAGCCCTCACGTTCGTCTTTTGGTTTAGCCCAACTGCTTCTGCCCAGAAGTCCAAAGAAGGCCCTTATCCAGTTGACCCTGCCTCGGTGAAACAGGAAGGCGTTCCCGTTGGAGAGCTAATTCGCGGAACTTTTGCTGATAGTAAGGTCTTCCCCGGAACGACTCGTGAATATGCGATCTATGTGCCGCAACAATACAAGCGGTCTCGAGCCGCCTGCCTGATGGTCGTACAAGACGGTTTGAAATTCATCAGAGAAAAAGGCGACTGGAAGCTGCCGAATGTCTTTGACAATCTGATCCACAGCGGAGAGATGCCGGTAACCATCGGGCTGTTCGTCGAACCCGGCGTTGTGCCTGCGGCCAATAAAAAATCACTGGCTAGGTACAATCGAAGTTTTGAATACGACGCTGTAGACGATCGTTACGTAAAATTCCTGCTGAGCGAGATGCTACCGATTGTTGAAAAGGATTACAGGATCAGCAACCTTCCGGACGACCGGGCAATCTGCGGTTCGAGCTCTGGTGGTATCGCAGCATTCAATGTTGCGTGGCAACGCCCCGACAAGTTTCGGCGCGTGTGTACAACGGTCGGAACCTATATTGGCCTGCGAGGGGCTCACGAGATGTCTGTGTTGGTTCGAAAAACTGAGCCCAAGCCACTGCGTGTGTTTCTTCAGGACGGAAGCAAAGATCTGAATATCTACTGCGGCGACTGGTGGGTCGCCAATCAGGGAATGCTGTCAGCGCTTGAGTTCAGCGGATACGAGGTAAATCACATTTGGGGTGAAGGAGGCCATAACGGAAAACACGGCGGCGCAATTTTTCCCGACGCGATGCGGTGGCTGTGGAAGGATTGGCCTCAAGCCGTTACCACGCACATCGATAAAAGTCGTAGCCGAGCACCGGAGATGCTGGTTGACGGCCAAGACTGGGAGCTAATCAGTAAGGATAAAAAATTCCTCGGATCTGTAGCGACGGATGACAACGGGAACGTCTTCTTCGCCGATCGCCTTGCCGGGCTCGTCTTCAAACTGGACTCCACTGGAAACGAAACTGTCTTTTGGAAACAGGCCGACGAAAACAAGGACCAGAGGAACCCTGCCACTACCAAAGAGAAGGCTCAACCGACCAATCTCGTGAAAATTAACGGCATCGCGGTTGGACCAGAAGGACAGCTTTACGTCTGCTTGTTTTCTCAAGGGAAAGTAATCGAACTGGCTACCGACGGAACGATCGCATCCACGTTGGCAACCGATGTAAAACCTAGCGGCATTGTGGCTGCAAATGATGGAACGGTTTACTTCACTGACACCAAGTCACGATCAGTTTGGATGAAATCGCTCAACGGCGAATCGAAGGTTGCCGGAGAGGGTTTCACAGGTGTTACCGGCATCACGCTTAGCTCCGACCAGTCGCTGGTTTTGGTGTCTGATTTCGCTGGCCGATACGTCTGGTCTAGCCAACGTACGGCCGATGGAAGTCTGACCCACATCCAACCTTACTTTCATATGCACGCGCCAAGTGCGTCGATCGATGTTCGTCCGCGCAGCGAGGGGATGTGCGTGGCAAAATCAGGATGGTTGTTGGTGGCAACGCGTATGGGAGTGCAAGTATGCGACCAACCGGGCCGCGTCAATTTTATCATCTCGCCACCGATAAACAGCAGGTATCCAACGTCGATCGCTTTCGGAGGCGTCGACGGTCAGACATTGTATGCAGCTTGCGGCGGGCGCTTGTTTAAACGGAGATTGAAACTGACGGGGGCCCAACCATGGGACTCACCGGTGAAACCACCCCAACCGGGGCTTTAGATTTTACTGGTGGCTACTGGTGCTACTGGTGGCTACTGGCGCTACCGGCCGATCAGCTGACGCAATCCAGCGGCGCCCAGAGTCTGGAGGCCGAAGTTCCGGATTTGCTCGCCGCTGGAGTAGCGTAAAATCAAGACATCGCCCGATCGAACTTGAAGACGCTCTGCCGGATTCGAGATTGCCCGGTTCAGATCCACCGCAATCGTGATCTGTGTTCTGTCAGGCCTTTGCCGAATCACAAGCAACTCCGTTCCCGTTTGACGAAAACGTCCGTTGGCAGTCAACGTGCCGCCAGCGATCGATACGGCCTCCACTACGTCCAGCCCACGGTCTCGCGGGATGGGGAATTCGCCACCACCAAGCAATCCGCCCGTGTAGTAGACCTCCGTGTCTCGAGGCTCAACCACAACGACGTCCCCTTGATTCAAACGCACTTCATTGGTGGGAATGCGATTTCGAAATCCGGCAGTCTGCCGGGTGGGTACGGTGCGCAGTCGCGCAGGCGCTTGCTCTGCGCGTAATCCGCTTCCGCTTTGCTGGCAGGCAGTTCCACTTCTTGGGAAAGGCGCTGATGCAGTGGCGTTAAAGCTGCGACTCTCAACCTTAGAGAACACCCGAACGCCAGAACGCGCGTTTACACCGGGCAGTCCTCCAGTGCGCGACAGCGCGTTGAGCAAATCGTTGTCGCCGGTGGGCAGTTGAAGACGTTGAGCACGTTGACTGCTGTCGCTTCGAAAATTGACGGCTCGGTTGGAGGCATTCGTGCGGCTTGCCACTGAGTTGGATGAACTGGACTCGTCACCTCGCAATACATAAACGCTGACCGTCCTTTTCCTCATCAGGGAAACAAGAATCCTATTCTGCGGCGTGAGGATCGGTTTTGAGCCATCTAGAAATAGCTGCCGGATAAGATCTTCGGCCTGACTGATCGTCAAACCCCTGACCATAATCCTGTCTACCAACGGCAACGAGATCGATCCATCTGGACGTACTGCAACAGGATATCCGAGACTCGGCGGCAGATCGCTGTCGGGCATTGGATCGTGAACCGGTGGCGCTTCGTCGATCTTGCCAAGGACGCCATCGATGAAAACGCCCAGCACGTCACCGCTGTCCAAAAAGTACTGTTTCGACGGCGTCAGTCGAAGCTGGGAAGCATCGACAGGCTCCGTCTGCGGGCGGTAGCTGAATTCGGGACCAAGCTGACTGGCAGGAATTGAGTCAACGGGAGGGCGGAAAAGCTGAGCAACGACTTGGGATTGCCCGAGACCGGCGAGCAGCGCTACTGCCGCAAATGCAACGATGACCGGGCCAGTTTGAGGTCTCATGCTTTTTCTCCACAGCGAATGATTAGAGGCTCGTTTGCGGTCGTCCAAATACAAACGAACCTGTTGAATTCGAACTGACCTAAATTCGGGTAAGTTTCGAAACACGTCCGGTCCTGACCCATTCGGCCACGATAATGTTATCCTCATTGTCGAAACACGCATCATGCGGATGCAGAAGGCGGCCATCCTGCCAGTTGTCAGGCTCCCTTCTCAGCTGCATCTTGTTGGCCAATAACTTTTTGCGGTACTCCTCGTCGTCACCCAGTCGGGCGACAACTTCGTCATTTGGACCGACCAACGTAATTCGCGCTTGTAGCTCAGGCACCAGCAGGAGTTCGCCGCGTTGATCGATGTTGGCAGGTAAAAGATAGCCGCCCTGCGTTTTAAGATGTTTCTCGTCGATGCTGAACCACTGCAGGCGGTTGTTGCCGCGGTCGGCAACCACAAGCCGATCCTCTTGCCCCTCACGGCTGTCAATCCAAATCCCGTGTGGCAGAGAGAACTGCCCGTCCTTTCTACTGATTTCCCCGATCGTAGAAACATAATTTCCCTCGGCGTCATGTCGGTGGATGACGTAGGCGCCGTACCCGTCGGCGACAAAGAAGCCGCCGTCGTCGAGGAAAGCAATGTTAGTCGGTTTGTAATTGTCTCGTTTTCCCCATACGTTGATCGATTCAACATCGTCACCCTTGGCATAGAGGTTGGTTTGCATTGGAGCGCCACGCTCCCAGACTTCCTCTCCATCGAGCGTCAGTTTTGATTGAGGGCTTCCTTGACTTGGGCAATCAATTTGTCGAACACTTCAGCCGGGATTTCCAAATTGTTGGCGAGTGACTGAAGGACACGCACCTCTTCTTCAGAAAGCACTCCGTCCGCCATTGCAATCTGAAGAAGAAACATCATCGCATCCGACGGGTCACTCTTGAGGATGCGAAATTGATCCTCGCAGAAAGCAGGATCCGTCTTAGCACGTTCCATCATCGCTTCTACCGACGCGCGACCGACACCGACTTCCTTAATCAATTTCCCAACAATTGCCATTTCTGGCTCACCTGCGTTACCGTCTGCGTTGGCGACGCAGCAGGCCGCGCGAAGGAGATCGATTCGTTGTGTAGGTGTCATAAGTTCTTTCTTCCGGCTAACTACTCGGGCGTGGCTTGAGCATTTTATCGGATTGCGACAGACTTCGTCAAGGTTTTGTGAGCGACGCAATTTATGGGGCACCAACGAAAGAAACGCCTGCGATAAAGTAGTCTCACAGGCGTTTCTTGCTCAACGTCGGAACGAGAATCGATGGCGGTTAGTATTTCTTTGTCGTGGTGCTTTCCACCTTGTTTAGCTTGGCCATCAACGACTGAATGGGACCAACATTACTCGCCCGAGCGGGCCAAGTGGTACGAATCGATTGGTTTCCATCTTTGGTCGTCAGACCGCTGTTCCACCAGAACCACCCACCTGAAATGATTCCAACCACTTCCTTCTTCTCGTTGAAGACCGGGCCACCTGAATCACCAGGCAGTAGCGGCACATCGGCGAATATTTTCTCAAGCGACGAAGGCGAGGAGGCAGTTGCCGAAAAGTGACGAATGCAGCAGTCCAATTTTGATCCGCCGCCAAGCCCAGCGAACTCTAGTTTGTCTCCGCTTTCAATTGGATCGGTCGCCATCGGAACCGGCTCAATGCCGTCGGGAACCCAAACCCAAACCAGCGCCACGTCTTTATGTTCATCAAACTGCACGACGCGGCAGCCTTTGGAACCTACTTTTTGGTTGCGAAATTTAACTTTGATTTTCGGCTCATTCGCGTTGACGTCATCTTGAACAACATGCCAAGCGGTCAACACATAACCTTCATGCCCCTTTGCGAGCTTTTTGTCTTCATCGATTGCGATCAAGACTCCAGTCCCGGAGCCGCCACCTGAATGGACTTCGACAATCGCGGAATGATGGGTATCGTACTCGGTCCACTGCCAAAGTCCTGAACCTTTACCGACCTGCGCGGACGTAGAAGAAGACATCAATAGCAACATTGATATAGAAACTGCTACGGATGTCGAGAACGCGAAACGTGTCATAATCTGCCTCCAGCAGACGAACAGGTCACGCGATGTTTCAATGCTTGTATGTTTAGATTGAAAGGGCGAGACCGCTCGCCTAGATAAAGTTAGTTATCCAGTTGACTCTTGCGATAAAAACGCGGAATCAATTGCCGCGTTTTATTTAGATCGACCTCAGGGGAGGGACTCAATGAGCCATTTGGTGAGATGGTATAGAGAACACGCCAATTTGGACATGTCGAAAAGCCTAATCGTTACCATCAGTAACTCACCGGACGCTTATCGCGGACTAGACGCCACAAACGGCTGTTGGAGTGAGTTTTAGTGAGTACCGTTGATAACGTTAGCTTACAAGTAGCACTTTTGTGAAAGCAGTTCACATTAGCATCACCCAAAATTGACTATGTCGAGGCATTCGAAACGCGTAATAATTTTCGTGTTTCATTTAACGGCATCCGGGAGCGGAATATAGTATACCGAACATGCGGCAGAAGCGCACTTACTGCTGCCAATGTCGGAAGCCACCGTTGACCGGGATGATCTGGCCAGAAATGAAATCAGATTGATCGCTACATAGGAATAGCGCCGCACGCGCAATGTCTTCGGGTTTGCCCCAACGATTCATCAGCGACTCAGATTTCGCACGATTGTCCCAGTAGGGCGTCGTCGACTCGCCCCACTTCGTTTGGATCCATCCAGGAGCAATGCAATTGACACGCACAAACGGTGCAAGGGAGTGAGCCAAGCTTTTGGTCATCGCCATGATGGCTCCCTTGGTCGTTGAGAATAGTTCACCACTTTCCCCCGCCATTCCCTGCCACGCTTGGTCCCAGCCGATCGTGATAATGGACGGTTTAATCGGCGAGCGCTCTGCGGACTCGTTATCCGCGCTACGGCTTTGGGCAATCATGCGTTGCCCAACATTACGGGAAAGCAACAGCGTCGATGCGACGTCCGTCTTCCACAAATACTCCAGCTTCGCCTCCAGCGGCTGGTCCTTCCACTGACCGGTAAGTACGTCACCGCCCGCGTTGTTGATCCACCCTGTCACGCGCCTCTCAAATCCGAAAGCGCTTTCCACGAATCCGTCGAGCGTGGACAAGTCTGCAAAATCTGCAAAGGCGAGATGCGCCTTCTGGCCAAGCTGTTCAATTTCGGCAGCTGTTTCTTCAATGTTTGCCGACTGCTTACGCCCGTGCAGCACGATGTCGGCTCCTGCGGCCGCTAACGTCAACGCGATCGATTTTCCGATTCCGGTCGATGAGCCGGTAACGACAAAGAGATTTTCGGCGAGCGCGTCGGACGAATTGGACGCGCTGGACTCATTAGGTGAAGACGGTGGAGAAGACATAGGGCATCTTTGTCCGGATTCACTCCGGCGGGAAATAGGGCGTCGTCAGTTCGATGGTAATAGCGGCAAACGATAGCAGGCCGCTTCTAAGTCGCTACGCAACACGAGTAGGTCATGGTGCAGACAAAGTGTATTCCAGCACAGCCCGTTGATGGTTTTGAAAGAGTGTAATTCCTCAAACTTGTCAGGATTTGCCTGCACCAAATGCAGCGTCCCAAACTCGGAGTGAATCAACAGCTTGTCTCCCACCAGCAACAGCTGCCCATTACCGAATCTCGGTCGTCGTTTCCACTTTCGTTTCAGCCCCTCGATTTGGACGCACTCAAGATAGCCATCGGACAACGCGAACAGATGTCCTTGGAAGATAACAGGACTGGTCATCTTTGTCTTTAAAACGCGCGGGTCTTTGTGAATCGACGTAGCGCTCCATTTTTCGGTCGTGTCGTCGAAGGCAATCTTGACGCTCTCGCCCCCAGCGGAATAGCCCTTCGAAAATAGCAACATGTCATCAGCCAGCCACGTGACTTGCGAGCAGTTGCCGGCGGAACTGCTGCCGCCGGGCCGAGCGAATGCCCAAAGCTCTTCTCCCGTTGCAGGGGCGTGACCTACCGCGTGATCTTCAGCAACCAACAGGAGTTGGTCGCGTCCCAAGACCGTTCGAACCGACGGTGATCCATAGGCAACCATTCTGCTACCGCCCCGCCAGACAATTTCTCCCGACATTGCATCAAACGCGATCATCGTGGACGATTTCTCACTGTCGAAATCCGGATGATCCTTCGGCAGACCGCCTGCCGGAACGATGACCGTGTCTTTATAGATCAACGGCGAGGTGCTACGTCCCCAAGCCATCGTCGAATCCTCTTCGGTATACTCAAGACCGACGCTATTGGTCGACGTTTTTTGACTGATCCCCACAAGCGCGGGAACATCGACGCTCCAAATAGGGCTTCCATCAGATCCGTCTAGGCAATCCAGTACACCAGTACCCGACACCGCATAGACGCGTCCTTGGTGGATGGCGGGCGTGGCACGTGGTCCCGCTTTTCCCATCGCCATCGTATCTTCATGCCGGCGTTTGTTCGAGTAACGCCAAACCTGCTTCCCAGTTTCGGCGACGTAACACGTAATGCATTCCAAGGCTCCCAACTGTTCTTGGGTTACCACATAGCCATTGACTGCCGCGAATCCCGACCAGCCTTTGCCAATCGGTTGTTTCCAAAGAGGTTTCAGGGCACTGTCCCAGTTAGCGAGCGTCACTCCAGAAACCGTCGCATTGTTGTCACTGCCTAAGAATCGCGGAAAATCAAAGGGAGTCGTAGATGCCAGATCAATGCGATCGGATCCTGACTCAGACGAATTAGTCTCATCTAATTTGACGGCGGGCATGTCCGCAGGTTTGGCAAAGCGATAGTCCCAGCGAACGATCTGAGCGTCGCCGCCAAACACGGGTTGAATGAAAGCAAAAAACGCGAAAGGAGCAACCAACAATCCAATACCCAAAAGCGTTCTCAAACCGCCGCGACGAAAGAGAAGCAAATAGCCTCCGCAGAAAATCGTCGTCAGAACTGGCACAAACAAATTTGCGATATTTGCCAAGGCCGGATTGACGTTGTAGGCTTCGTTGAGCCAGTCAGACAGGAAGTTGAAGCCGACCAAAAACAGAATCGCAGCTGCGACAACAAACAGCAGGAACTTGTACCCAAGTTTTTTTTCATCAATGTCTGCGTGGGATTTCATCAGTTTAAGCTTTGCTTGCAGTTGTAAGATAATTCAACACTCAATGACTCAGAAACCTTCTCGAAGGATCAGGCACGTCTGTTCCAAGCGACCAGATCTCTATAGGCGATTGCAGAGCCGCCAAAAATATCCAGTGCGCTACCGACGGTGACATCGACATGCCCGGCGCTCAACGATTGAACACGTTCCATGTCCGCCATACTGCCGACGCCCCCAGCATAGGTCATTTGCCTGCCTCGCCATCGACCAAGCAACTCAACGAGTTCTCCGTCAATCCCGCCGCACTTTCCTTCGACATCGGCGGCGTGAATGAGGAACTGACTACAGTACTTTGCTAGCCGATCGAGAGTGGCAGGAGTTACGGAGAGTTCGGTTAACGTTTGCCAGCGATTCATCGCTACCACCCAACCGCCGTCATGCCGACGACAACTGAGATCGATCACAAGTCGTTCGGGAGAAACCTTCTCTGCGAGTACTGCGGCTCGATCTTCCAAGAACTTGCCCTGCGCGTCGAATAGCCAAGAAGTCACGATCAGATGGCTGGCCCCTGCCGAAATCCATTCGGACGCATTGTCGATGTTGATCCCGCCGCCAATTTGAAGCCCGTCCGGCCACGCGGCCAACGCTTCGCGCGCGGCATCAGTATTGCCCGGCCCCAACATGATCACATGACCATCGGTCAGTTTGTCTTCGGCAAACATCGACGCAAAGTGCGCCGACGGCAAATCGGAAACGTAGTTCTCATCGGCACCTTGATCAGATAGGCTGCCGCCAACAATCTGTTTGACACGCCCCTCATGCAAATCGATGCAGGGACGAAACTGTGATTTCCGTTGGCTCATTGAATCACCGTCACTGACGCATCGCCGCATTTCAAAACTGAGCCCGCCACCTCGTTTGGCCGGCGAACCATCGCCATTGCAATCCAACTACCGCGCGCCGGAGACCAAGCCACCGATGTCAGTTGCCCCATCGTCTTTTCACCAACGGTCAGTTCTGATCCTGCGGAATGCTCACTTTCCAGACTCACCGGCACAAGAACTCGATTCACTTTGCCCATCGCATCAATGCGCGCGACCGTTTCTTGCCCTAGATAGCACCCCTTATTGAAACTGATCGCCTTGTCGTCGCGCAATAATTCCTGAGGCAAGTTCGAATCGTTGATGTCACGCCCAAACCACGGGGTGCGTTTTTCCACTCGTAACATATCCAGTGCCTCAACCGGAACCTCTGTACCGTCGATCGCACTATTGGGCTCAACGATGAACAACTCTCCGAAACCCGCAATCTCAACATGCGTTTGAATACTGTTGGCGTTCGCATCGAAAGAAACTGCGTTGGCATCAAGTTTTGATTCTCCCGGCGCGAATGCTACCTTTCTATTGGCCGAAACGTCAGTTAACTGAACATCCTCTCGGATGATGTAACGGTCGAGATGAACCATCAATTCTCCACCGATACCGGCAACTCCATGCAGCACCAATGCATCGCCCACATTTAGCACATGCACGTGAGCGATCGTTTTTCCTTTGCCATTGAGCACAAACGCCTCGCAGGCGTGTCCGGTGGCCAAGCCCTTGATGTCATTCGTGCAGAAATTGTGCAAGAACGCCTGCCGGTCTTCTCCTGTGATTTCGATCACGGTACTGTCGAGGCGGGCGAAGGCGGAGCCATTTTTTAGTTGTTCATATTGCTCAAGCAATGTAGCGTCGGGAGCGGGCATTAACTGAGTTCCGATAGAGATGTCTTCTTTACGCTCAATAGCACTATCGTAGCCGAAGTTGTCGAGACTTTGCAGGCCAGACAAATGCCAGTCCGAAGGGCAAGCGCGCAAGCGACGGGGTAGTTCGCTGGGCAGTCAATCGCTGGGGTGCACTTCGAACGCTTCGAGCGCATCGGCATCGGCATCGGGCAAGTACTGAGACGCTTTGCGATCAGCTGAAATCGGGCCATCGTCTCATGACAATTTCTCAGCACCACGTTTACTTTTTCAGTTTATCGCCGAAGACCTTTTTCAGCTTTTCCAACTTCGGCGGAATCACGGCTTGGCAGTAGCGATTGCCCTGCCCTTTCTCGTTCCAAAAGTTCTGATGGTATTGCTCGGCAACATAGAGTTTGCTGGCTTCCACCACTTCTGTCACGATCGGATTCGGAAACGCGTTAGCTTCGTTCAATTTCTTCTTATAGGACTCGGCAAGCAGTTTTTGCTCAGCGTCATGGTAGAAGATGGCCGAGCGATATTGAGTGCCAACGTCATTCCCTTGGCGGTTGAGGGTGGTGGGGTCATGAGTCTTCCAAAACACTTCCAAGAGAGTCTTGAATGATACCTTCGAATCATCATAAGTGATGTGAATAACCTCGGCGTGTCCCGTCTTGCCCGTGCATACTTGTTCGTAGGTTGGGTTTTCGATCTGTCCGCCCATATAGCCGGACGCGACCGATTCGACGCCCTCAAGTCGCTGAAAAATAGCCTCGACGCACCAGAAACAACCAGCGCCAAAAGTGGCGGTCTTCAGTGAATCTTTTCCTTCTAAGGTTGTCATGTCTCTCTCGCTCTGTGCTGTGGTGCGGTCTGTTTCTGCAGATGGCGTTTTTGAGGACGATCCAGTTTCTACTTCGCTGACGCCGTCGCCCGTCCCAGCAACCGGAACTTGTGCCGGTGCACAACTGGAGAACAGAACTGGCATCATCAGAGCAACGCTGAACATCATTTTTGCTTTAAAGGTTAACCACATAAAGGATC
>CALKXO010000129.1 GCA_938003615.1 uncultured Pirellulaceae bacterium
TTTGAGTTGAATTGTTGTGTTAATACTTAATTCAACGCGCCAACCCAACGGTTGGTTCAAAACTTCAAGGAATTTTTTTGTTATTAGACTCGTTTTTTAAAACCTCAGACAGGTTTAACGACAGACACTAGTTAATCGATCCGGCCTAAATCGCCTGCGAAGTTCCCGAGGACCGTCTGCTTCCACCTGCCGCGTTCGGCAGTTCTGCAAAAACCGAACGAACGTCGATTTGCCCAAACGTTGATTTGCCCGAACGTCAATTGAGCGATCCCCTCTCTTTTGAATCGCTGGAGCCGAAGACAGCACGATAGACCAGCCCAACCGCTATCCAACCGCAGCCAAACAACAAGACCTTGGGAGCGACGCAAAATGCCAATCCCAAACACGCCAGCAAGCCAACCCATGCTGGCCAGATGTGATACAGGCGTTCTTCAGGAGCCAGCCGAATGGCGCATGCATTAGTAATCCCGTAGTAAACCAAAACCGTAAACGCGCTGATGGACCAAGTCAGCCGCACGTTGCCAATTCCGACCAGCACTGCGATAACGCACGCCACCAATAGCGTCGCTGCCACCGGCGTCCCAGAGCTGGCATTGACCGTTGAGAAAACTTTCGGCAAGTCACCTCGACGCCCAAGTGCGAGCGCCACACGTGAAAGCCCTAGGACTAGATTGAACAATACGCCCAACAGAGCCACCATCGCTCCAACTCCTATAACTGTCGGCATCCATCCGGCAGAAAAATGCTCGGCCACCATTTTCAGCGGCGCGTCATCGTTATTGGCTGCCGCCGCAAACGCTTCGGCTCCCACCGTCGAAACGCTGACGGCAGCAACCGCGAGATACAGCACCATCGAACACAACAGCGTCGTTATAATAGCCCGTGGAATCGTCGAGCGCGGCGACTTAACTTCCTCACCCAATGTCGCGATGCGGCCGTACCCGGTGTAGGCGACAAACATCAACGCCGTTGCCTCAAGAATTCCCCGCCACCGAGTCTCGATGGGCGAAACAACTTTTGCATCGACATTTCCAGCATCGACAACTTCAGCGCTCGCCCACCATCCTTCAACTACGCCAAAGACAACAAACAGCAACAGCGCGACAAACGTGATCGTGACCAGCACCGTATTAACGCTGGCGCTGCGTTTGATCCCAGTAAGGGAAACGGCGGTCAATGCGGCCAAAGCTACCCAAGCCATCAGCAACGTTACCGACCAATGCATCTCACTGCCTGCGGTGCTTGAAAACAGTGCTAATGCATACCCAGCAAACCCCAGCGCCGCGGTCGCGGCTGAGGCGGCCTTCGCTGTCAGGAACATCCAACCCGCTACAAAGCCAATGGTTGGATTGAGCCACCGGTTGGCGTATTCGTAGGTGCCACCACTAACAGGGTGGTTGGCCGCCAGTTGAGCACTGCTCATCCCGTTGCAGATCGCAACCAAAGACGCGAGGAAGATTGCAAGCAACACCCAAGATCCGGCCGCCGCGGTCGCAATGGCAACGCTGACAAAGATCCCCGTCCCCACGATCGACCCCAGCCCCAACATCGTGGCGTCGAAAATCCCCAATTCACGCTTGAGTTGATTCATGGCACTTGATCAGTCATATTTGATATTCATCGAAGATTCGTTTCGGTCCATCTCACAATCCAAACTCATGAAAAACAACCGGGCATCGCCCAACAGGCTATCGAAATGAATCTTCGGAAACAACTCCTAGTCGCAAACTCACGAAACAATGCCGACATCGTCTTGGCCCATGTCAATGCTCACCCCGAATCGCTCCCTGAACTGATGGCTTGCTTCTTCAGCGACGAAATAAAGGTTGCTCAACGCGCGGCACAAGTCGTTGGCGATATCGGCCGAGCCACTCCTGCATCACTCAAACCATGGTGGAACGACATGGTCGATGCCTCAGCGACTCCAGTCCATCAAGCGATTCGCAGAAACGTGACGCGCTATTTCAGCGAATTGCAGCGCCCGCTGCCAAAGAAGCTAGAAAAGAAGCTCATCGACGATTGCACGAATTTCGTCGCTGATGCAAACGAGGACGTCGCCATCGCAGCCTTCTCGATGGCCTTCGTCGCGAATCGCGCGGCAAAGTATCCAAAACACGCTCAACGGCTGGAGCGTGTCTTGGTGCGATTGATTCCGGCGCGCCCGCCAGGATTTCAAAACCGTGGGCGTAAAGTGCTTAAGCAACTGGCAGATATAGAGACGACTGAATAGCACCTCTCCAAAAATTCTTAAGGTGTAACGAGTGCATAAAGAAAGCTCGCCAAATGACGTTGGCGAGCCCAAACTCAAGTTAGTTTTTCACACGCGTTGAATCGCGCGTAATGAATCAGGCACAATCGAAGCGATCAAGGTCCATCACTTTGGCCCATGCCGCAACAAAATCGTTCACGAATGTCTCTTTGGCGTCATCACAAGCGTAGGCTTCCGCGATGGCACGCAATTGTGAGTTCGAACCAAAGACGACATCAACCGATGTGCCGGTCCATTTGATCTCACCGCTGGCTCGATCTTTGCCTTCGAACAAATGAGTGCATTCTGAATTCTGTTGCCACTCGATAGCCATGTCCAAAAGATTCACAAAGAAATCATTGGTCAAGGACTCCGGACGATCGGTCAGCTGACCCAACTTGTATTGATTGTGGTTCGTACCCAAGACACGCATCCCGCCGACCAACACCGTCATTTCAGGAGCAGTCAACGTCAGCAGGCAAGCGCGATCCAACAACAACTCCTGCGCCGGTCGAGCGTGCCCGTGGCGGCAGTAATTGCGAAACCCGTCTGCCGTTGGTTCAAGATAGCCGACCGATTCAATGTCAGTCATTTCTTGTGTCGCATCAGCGCGTCCCGGTGTAAACGGTACCGAAACCTCGTGACCTGCCTGCTTCGCGGCAGCCTCTACTGCGGCACAACCGCCAAGCACAATCAAGTCAGCCATGGAAACTTGCTTGCCGCCCGCACTAAAGTCGGACTGAACCTTCTCAAGAACCTCTAGTACCTTCTCCAGTCTCTCTGGCTGATTGACTTCCCAGTCTTTTTGAGGGGCCAAACGAATACGCGCTCCATTGGCACCGCCACGTTTGTCGCTTCCGCGGAACGTTGCCGCAGAGGCCCAAGCTGTCGAAACCAGTTGAGATATCGACAGGCCAGACGCCAACAGCGTGGACTTGAGCGCTGCAATATCCACATCACCAATTACTTCATGATCGACAGCGGGGATCGGATCTTGCCACAATTGAACTTCGGGAACTTCAGGACCAAGACAGCAGGAGACAGGCCCCATATCACGATGCGTCAGCTTGTACCATGCTTTCGCAAAAGCCTCAGCGAACTGGTCCGGGTTCTCATGAAACCGTTTTGAAATCGGAGCGTAAACCGGATCCATTTTCAGCGCAAGATCAGTCGTAAACATCATTGGTGCATGCTTTTTCGAAGCATCAAATGCGTCAGGCACTGTCGCCACGCCGCCTTCGTTCTTTGGCGCCCACTGAGTCGCTCCGGCAGGACTTTGGGTTTGCTCCCAATCGTACTGGAACAAGTTTTCAAAGAAGTTATTGTCCCACTTTGCAGGTTCAGTCGTCCAAGCACCTTCCAAACCGCTGGTAATCGTATCACCGGCATTGCCAGTCCCGTGACTGTTGATCCAGCCAAGCCCCTGATCTTGCAGAGACGCGCCTTCAGGCTCTGGGCCCACGAATTGATCCGGATCAGCGGCACCATGAGCTTTCCCGAAAGTGTGGCCACCCGCGATCAAGGCCACGGTTTCTTCGTCGTTCATCGCCATCCGTCCAAACGTATCGCGAATATCATGAGCAGCGGCAACGGGATCACCGCTGCCGTTTGGGCCTTCGGGGTTAACGTAAATCAGCCCCATCTGCACCGCACCTAGGGGATCTTCTAATTCACGATCGCCCGTGTAACGCTTGTCACCCAACCACTCGCTTTCCGGTCCCCAATAAATGTCGCCTTCGGGTTCCCATACGTCTTCTCGACCGCCAGCAAACCCAAACGTCTCGAATCCCATCGACTCCAGCGCTACGTTGCCCGCGAGCACCATCAGATCCGCCCACGAGATTTTACGACCGTACTTTTGCTTGATCGGCCACAGCAAACGACGCGCTTTGTCCAAGTTTGCGTTGTCCGGCCAACTGTTCAAGGGAGCAAAACGTTGCGTGCCGGACGTCGCACCGCCACGGCCATCGGTAACACGATAGGTTCCCGCGCTGTGCCACGCCATGCGAATAAAGAAAGGACCGTAGTGACCGTAGTCTGCTGGCCACCAATCTTGGGAATCGGTCATCAGCGTCGTCAGATCCTGTTTGACACTGACGAGGTCAAGCGACTTGAATTCCTCGGCGTAGTCAAAATCGTCGCCCATCGGACTGCACGCCGGCGAGTTCTGATGAAGGATCTGCAGGTTCAGCTGGTTTGGCCACCAGTCACGGTTCGAGATGGCACCGGCGGATACGTTCTGAGCTCCACCCATTACTGGGCACTTACTTTCATTCGACATCTACGTTCTCTCCAATTGATTATCTATGAGCTGCTTTCAGCTACTTGATTTTGAGCTCTATTATCAGGGCTTCCATCGCATCGGTAAAGTACTCAAACCGCGTAGTTGCCACGCCTGAGCGATCTGAGCGGTCTGAGCGACTAACACAAAAAAAGGCCGGCCCCACCGATTCAGCGGGGCCAACCAAAAACATCCAAACAATTATCGGCTACCAAGCTTCACAGCTTTGGCTCCCGAGCGTAGTGCTGGATCAAGATCAAAGCGATCAAGATTCATCACCTTGCCAAAAGCGGCTGCAAAGTCTCTGGCAAATTTCTTCTTACCATCGCTGCTGCCATAGACCTCGGCGATAGCGCGGAGCTGAGAGTTCGAGCCAAAAACCAGATCTACGCGTGACCCCGTCCACTTAACCTCGTTCGTTTTGCGATCGACTCCCTCAAAAATATGCTCGTCCGCCGCAGATTTCTGCCACTTCGTACTCATGTCCAACAAATTAACAAAGAAATCGTTGGTCAGCGTTCCGGGAGTCTTCGTAAACACGCCATGCGGAGACTGACCATGATTGGCACCCAGCACACGCAGTCCTCCGACAAGCACCGTCATCTCGGGAGCGGTCAGCGTCAATAGATTGGACCTGTCCACCAACAACTCTTCCGCCGAACGGGGCGATTCGGTCTGCATGTAGTTGCGAAACCCATCGGACGTTGGCTCCAAATCGGCAAACGAATCCACATCTGTCTTCTCCTGCGTCGCATCGGTGCGCCCCGGCGAAAACGGAACTTCGACCTGCTGGCCGGCTTGCTTCGCAGCTTCTTCCACCGCCGCACATCCGCCCAAGACAATCAAATCAGCCAACGAAACTTTTTTACCTCCAACTCCAGCGTCATTGAAATCTTTTTGGATCTTTTCCAATTCCTCAATCACCTTGGCAAGCTGCTCAGGCTGATTGGCGGCCCAGTTTTTCTGCGGTTCCAATCGTAGCCGCGCGCCGTTGGCGCCGCCACGTTTGTCACTGTTACGGAATGTCACAGCTGACGCCCACGCTGTGGAAACCAACTGCGAAACTGACAATCCAGAATCAAGCAGCTTCGCTTTAAGGGACGCGATATCGTTGTCGTCAATCAATGGATGGTCGACCGCAGGAATCGGGTCCTGCCAAATCAACGCGTCTTCAGGAACTTCCGAACCGAGGTACCGCGAAACGGGGCCCATATCGCGATGCGTCAGCTTGAACCAAGCTTTGGCAAATGCCGCTTTGAATTGATCAGGATTGTCATGGAACCGTTTGGAAATCGGGCCGTAGACTGGGTCTATTTTCAACGCCAGATCTGATGTGAACATCACCGGCTGATGAGACTTAGAATCGTCGTGCGCGTCAGGAACCGTTCCTGCGGCCGCACCGTCCTTCGGTACCCACACAATTGCACCGGCGGGAGTCTCCTTTTTTTCCCACTCGTAATCAAACATATTTTCGAAATAGCTATGCGACCACTCTGCTGGTGTGGACGTCCAAGCGCCTTCGAGTCCGCTGGTGATTGTGTCGCCAGCATTGCCAGTGCCAAACTTGTTCTTCCAACCAAACCCTTGCTCTTCAATTGCCGCAGCTTCTGGTTCGCGGCCGACGTTTTCCGCCGGGCCCGCGCCATGCCCTTTTCCAAACGTATGACCGCCAGCGATCAACGCCACGGTCTCTTCGTCGTTCATCGCCATGCGGCCGAAAGTATCGCGGATGTCATAGGCCGAAGCGAGCGGATCAGGGTTGCCATCGGGGCCTTCGGG
>CALKXO010000130.1 GCA_938003615.1 uncultured Pirellulaceae bacterium
TGCGCTGGACCGACGGAAATTACCTGTTTGACAGCCCAAAGCCCGACCTTCCCCTGTCGCCATCAAAAAACTCATCCAAAATTGGACCTTCCGGCAAACCGAAACTAGGTCAAGATAGGTTTACCGACAGACACTAGCTAATTCCGAGTTGTTCGGTCCATCGACGACTAAAAATGCGACCAACAGTGATCGTCCTTCAGATTCATGAAGCACGATAGCAGCTTGACGCACGCACGCCTGCTCTAGCAGTATGGATTCGATCTCTGCCGGTTCGATACGAAGCCCTCGGATTTTGATTTGACGGTCGGTGCGTCCTTGAAAGACATACTCGCCGTCAGCATCCCGTTTCACTCGATCACCGGTTCGGTAGAAACGTTTTCCGTCAACAAAAATAAACTTTTCATCCGTCAAGCCGGGCATGTTCCGATAGCCAATGGCAAGGCAATCGCCTCCAATTAGCAGCTCGCTAGTATCTTCTTCAATGTAATACTCGACTCCGGTCAATGGTTGACCGATCAGCGGTCGGTCCCAAGTAATGGGTGAGCAAATCGAAAAGCTAGAGCAAATCGTGCATTCCGTTGGCCCGTAAACATTAATCAAACGAACGGCCGAAGCCCATCGCCGCACCACGTCGGGTGGGCAGACTTCACCACCGATCAAGATTGATTTTAAAGTTTTGGGTTTTTGTTTTGGGTCAAGTTTGGCCAACAGAGACGGCGGGCAATCGACGTAGGAGATTTTGCGATCCGCCAACACCGATAGTAACTGCTGGGGAGTCGCTGTCAGACGCGAAGCTTGTTCAAGTGTAGTTTCTAGATAAAGTGCTGCTCCAGAAAGTAAGGCCGTTCCAATATCAGAGACCGCCGCGTCAAAGGAAGTTGTCAATAAAAACAGGCTGCGGGAAAACTCGTTCATTTGAACAGCCCTAATTTGTTGGTCCAACATCGGAACCAGAAACCGATGACCGACTTCAACTCCTTTTGGCATTCCTGTTGTACCAGAGGTGTAGATCAAATACGCGATGTCCTCGAGTTCTGAAGTTAGGGTAAGCGAAGAAGTGTCACCACTGGAATCAATGGCGTTGTTTAGATTCTGATCGTCGATCGTCCAAACGGCTTGCGAATCCTTCAACAGAAGGTCGATTCGGTCTTGGGGAAGGGTTGGCTCAATCGGTACCCACGCCGCTCCGCACCGCCAGACGCCCAGCATCGCAGCAATCCATGCTGCCGATTTTTCCAATGAGATGGCAACCATGGAATTGGCCGTGACGCCGTTGGATTGCAACCAAGCTGCGGTATTTCCTGCAGCGTTCCATAGTTGTCTGTAGGTATATGTCGTTTTCCCGTCCTCGACGATGGCGGGGTGCGTGCCGAATTGATCGACGATCGATCGGAATCGTGTCAGAAAATGGATATTGGTTGTTTTCGCTGTCAATTGATTGCCGTCGGCTAAACCTATCTCATTTGGGACGAACGAATTGAACAATTGAAGATCCTGTCGAACGATTGTCCACATTTTGTGCTTCGAGCTTGTTGGCTTCGTCTTCTAGATTCACAGTGCGAAAATCCAAACTGAAACGAGTTTTACCTGTTACATTTTTTCGCGTTCGATGAAGGTGTTGTCCAGAGAAAAGTAACAGCTGACCAGCTTTGGCGACCACTGGCCAATGCCGACCCTGAGGCTCCTCTAGCAACGAGGGATACGTAGCCGTTTGACCAGTCTTTCGGTTTTGCCAGCCAATCCGGTTCGCTTGCCCCTCCGAAGTCCATTCGCCGAAATCAAAGATCTCCGAGTCGTTTTTCACAGAACGCGAAAAATAGTCAGGGTAAAAATCAAAGGTTTCTTCAGCTACAACATCGTGCAGTGGGATCCACCAAGTGATCATGCTCTGAGGATTGGAGTACCATGTGTCGCGATGACCATGGTAGATCGGGGAAGCCGCGGGGTTCAGATGCCCTTGATGAGCAACAACCCGCATTCGCGCAGGATCATAAACTTGTTCGGACAATTGAAATCCCGTTGAGTCGATAACTGCATTGACGAGCAGGTGGTAGCTTTCAGATGTGTAAATCTTTTTTCGAAGCCGACCGACTCGTTCAAAATACTCTGCCTCATCGTAAATTTTGTGAGCCAAGCGGTAATTCTCTCCCAGTTCTTTGATGACTTCTTCAGTCACTGAGCCAATCAGTGTGAGAGATGCTTGCCTTGGTTTAAGAAGGTAGATTGTGCCCGCGTAAAGCTGCTGGCGGGCAATTAGATTGTCAGTTGGAAGCTCTAAAGAGAAGTCGGACATATTAGAGGTTTCCTTGCAATTAGTATTAGACGAGGGCTATCGATGGTGAGTGGTTGGCCATCAATACCACCGAGCTGTTCAATCTTTTCAAATCCAACTTGCTGAAGCATTTCACCTACTTGGTGCGGCAGGTAAAGTCTTAATTTGCTGTGTCGTAGATCGACCGCTTGTCCTTCAACAAACCATTGCCACGTTTGTTCCAAGAGACCTTTTTCAAGGTTGATGTTGCTATGCCGCATACAAGTGACTGCCCGTTCGGAACTTTGGCCGGTTTTGACTAGATGATATTGGAAATCACGGAGTAGGTTGGGAAGGTTGGGAATGTCTAAGGCATAAAACCCACCGGGCTTCAAGCAGTCGAACGCTCGCTGAAGCATCGATTGATTGCGTTGGTCGTCGTGTGCGTAGCCGAAACTACTGTACCAATTAAACACACCATCGCAGGTCTCGTCTGGAACAAACGTAAATCCATCGTCGCAGAAAAATCCGCAGGCGAGATCTTTTTCAACCTTGGTCGCAATCGCACGGTCGATATAGATCTGACATAGGTCAACGCCTATAGCACGGAAGTCTTTTCTGGCAAAATCGAGGGCCAGCGTGCCAACGCCGCAGCATTGATCAAAGATAAGATCGCCTTTCTTTAGACGCAACGCCTTCACCAAAAAGTCAGTCGTTTGATCGACTTCGATTTGAGGCCGGTCTAGAAAAAGGTCAGCCATCTCGATGACGTGAAACGATTGCCACCAATCCTTATCGTCAGCTGGGCTAGTAGATTTGTTGTTCATGGGCACGCTACGTCAGTTTGAAATCAGTTTTTGGATACCAAGCGTTGTGAGCATCATCGTAACAACCGGATCCCAAACTTGGCGTTCTGCGAGAGTCATCTGAGGGATTCGATCTAGAAGGGCGTTAACCTTTGTCGCTTGATAGAAGGGTTGGTTTCGGAAAAGTTCGCTGGCAACCTGATCTCGTACAAAGTCAAGTATCGCGCGAGAGTTGCCAAGCAACAACGGTGGCGCATCAAATGGATGCTTGGGACGCAAAAACACTTCGTCAGTTATATAGCGGCGAACGGCGTGTCGCAGCAATTCTTTTTCGATCGCACCCTGCATCACCATCGAAATTGGCAGGCTACGGATATACTCAAACAGTTGATGGTCAAGGAAGGGTAGTCGCCCCTCAATCGAGGATGCCATTTCACAACCGTCTCCCAAGGTTTTTAGAATATATCCAGCTAGTGCCAGTTTCGACCACAGCCAATTTGACTGATGGACTGGGTGCCGATTGGTTAGTTGTTCACTATTGACTGCCGCATCAGCGACATTCGAAAATGCGTCGGTCAGTCCATTAGATTTCCAGTGATCTTGAATGTCATCACGTAGTAGAGAATAGCTGCGAAACCCCAATGTCGCCTTGGCTTGCAGGAAGGTTGGGGAATAGCCCAGGCGTCGGTTAAGGCGATCTAGCGGCAATGCGTTCCCGTGAGGAATCATCATGCCAATAGAGGACTGATTCGAGGAAGTGATCTCTTGCTGATTGAAAGGAATACCTTGACTCTTCCACCAATCCATTCTTAAGTGCGCGTAACCAAAAAATGTTTCGTCCGCGCCTTCACCAGTGATGGCGGATTTGAAACCATGGTTGCCAATGGTCTTGTTAAACAAATACTTAGCCGATAGGTGGCCGTTGATCGCCAGTCCCTCACTCGCCGTTGCGGCTGCGATAAGGTTTTCGGCCAGAGCAGAATTGGTGAGTGGGACCCGGTGAAGACGAGCGTTGCAGAATTTTGCCGTGCGCTGAGCGATTTCTAGTTCGTCGTAGTGACCACCGTCAAAACAAATGGTAAAAGCATCTTGCGTTTGTCCCGTCTCAAGGCTGGCGATTCCTAGCGCACTACTCGAATCGAGACCGCCGCTCAAGTGAAAACAAATAGGTGCGTCGCCTTGCAAACGGTCCAATACGGCAGACTTCAATCGATCCTAAATACTAGTAATCGCCAGTTGGTGTTCATCGTGTGTGAATTCGCGTTCTTTTTTTGCTCGTTCCGGGTAATCCAAATCCCAATATTTTCGCAGACGTATACTAGCGTCTTCGACAACGATCATAGAACCGGGCGGGACAAGCTTTATACCTGCAAAGAGCGTTTGTTCCTGCGGTAGATACTGAAGACTGGCCGCTTGGAAAAAGGCGGACAGATTCCAATCACGATTTTGTAGCTCCGGTAGGAGCGCTTTTGCTTCCGAGGCAAACAGAATCTTTTCAGTCGAGTGATGAAATACCAGCGGCTTGATCCCAAAGCGGTCACGGACGGCAACCAAGCGTTTTCGAACTTCATCCCACAACAGAAAGGAAAACTCACCACGCAAGTGATCAACGAAATCGAGATCGTATTTGCGATACAGGTGGACGACGATTTCGCTATCAGACTCTGAGTTGAACCGATGTCCAGCGGTTTCGAGTTGCCTTCGGATTTTGCGATGCCCGTAAAACTCACCGTTGACAACCGCAACGATTGAATCGTCTTCGTTTCGAATGGGTTGTTGCCCGTCGTCTATAGCTACAATGTTCAATCTGCGATGGGCCAACACGACGTGATTGTCTGAACAATGCCACATGCCAACTTCATCAGGTCCGCGATGCTTAAGGCGATTGATGATCTGCAGTGTCCTGACTTCTTGGTCTGCATCATTGCCAAGAGTCGATGAGGACCTGTTTGGTCGTACCTTAATAGATCCAAAGATTCCGCACACTTAGGAATGATCTCCGGGAATCAAAAAGGTCTTTCGTTTCTCGCTTGCCGCAGCGTACTTCAATGCGGTTGCAAAGTATCTCAACGGAAAGTTCCGACCAACCAAGTCGTCCACTCGCACACGTTCGCTAACGATCAAATCAACAGCTTGGTCAAACCGACCATAGTTCACCATGTGAATGGTCGGTTCCTTTAGAACTATTTCTCTTGGCACAAGCTGGATCGGATGGTGCTGACGGCTTTTCAAAATCAGCTTCCCGCGTGGCCGAATGAGTCGAACCATTTCTTGAAAAACTTTCGTTGACACATCCGCCTCGATGACAAAATCGTACTGATCACTCTCGAGCAGACTGGCCTCATCCAAGCTGGCACTTTGGATTTGGTCGAATCCATGAGCCAATAAGACACGGTTCGCAAGTTTCGCGATGCGGCTATCTCCAATCAACAATCCTTTTTCGGTTGGCGAGATGTTTGCTTTGAAAATCGAAGTCGTCGCCGCCACGGGTTCGGCGAATGCGGCCACCTCAAAATTAATGTGTTCAGGAACTCGGTAACAGGCGCTAGCGTTCACGACCAAGTTTTCGCGACAAGCACCGTCGAGATCGACACCCATGAAATTTGTTTTCGCACAACAGTGAGATTGTTTTTTTCGGCAATCGTCACATTTTCCGCAAGGAACGACGGGATTGACGACGACATGGTGCCCCACTGAAACATTGTGAACACTGTCGCCAGTTTTTACTACAACGCCAGAGAACTCGTGTCCCGGAATTAGTGCTCCGGGCTTGGTCTTGATCGCTCCAGAGATCGCATAAAAGTCCGTTCGACACAGACCGATGGCTCGTACTTCGATGAGAACTTGTGTCTTTGCTAAAACAGACGTTTCAACTTGCTTAATTCTCAACTTGGCGCCGGCGTCGGTCAACGTCCGTACGAGCGCAGAAGTTGTGCAACTTGCGGATGAAGTGAGAGGTGACTTGGCGGGGGAGTTCATACAGAGAATAGAGCTTAGGGAACAATGGAGAGCATCAAAGAAACGGATCATCGCCTTCATGTCTCTAGGACACAAAGGTGATTGTATAGTTCACACGATTGAAGTTCGACCGTGACATACAAATAGAATTAGTACTCGTAGAGAGAGCCAGCATTGAACTTGGCTCCTCGTGTAGTATTTTTCCTTAGCAGTAAAGTGTTTTCCTACTTAGGACTATATGAGAAGGGGAGCCTTATGCAGTGTAGGCAACTTGAACTCGTTCAAAAATGACTCATGGCCAAGATTGGCAATTGGCGATGCCGGCGACGTAGCTAAATTATGGGCTGTTCCATCATGTCATTGGACCCGCCGGATTTAAAACTGTTGCAAGCTCAAGAAACTCATTCCGTCCTTTTCCAAACGTCTCCCTATGGCAATCTAGACGCGATCGTTGAACACGATGGACGGGCGTTGTACTTTTATTTGTCTGCCGGTCAAAGACCCAACAACCGGTTTGGTATGCGCGCCTGTTGGGTGCGAAATCTGGAACTCGGGCCGCACGTGATCAACCAAGAAGAGATGGAGGCCGGCATCGCGCCGATGCTACCTCGATATGATTGTGCCGATCCGCAGCTGACGCGATTGCCGACCGCTGATTCATTGGAGGTCGTCTGGTTGGAGGAAGGAAACGGAGCAGCGCTGTTTGAGTTGCCAGTGACAGGTTCAGGTTTGGAACAGCCAGAATCTCGACCGGAACTGATTGCCGTCATTCCGCCTTGGAGCGGGCTCGATGGGTTTCATGGATATGCGTCCAACTGTATTAATGAGAGCAGCGTTTGTTGGCCGATGCCGGACAACCCATTGCTGATGCAACGCATCGATTCGGCTAGAGAGTTTTGGGCGTCATGGGCTGACTCGACGTCTGATGCAGAAGGCCGGTCCGTTACCGCATCGCCGTTTGCGATTCAACAACCGCAAGTCCTAGCCAATTACCGCAAGCGATTCGGTATCGAGTCCGGCGCGGAGAAGTACTATGCCGTTAGCGGCGACCAGTTTCCATTGCGTGGATTAGCGCATCATCGAACCGATCGCCTAGAGGTGATCGCCACGGCAGGAATGTCAGTATGTCCTCAACCGGCCGTGGAAATGTTCGTGGATGACCCCGCAAACTTTCGACGCATTGAACTGGCGCTGGTGCTACCGCGGCAAAACAACCCGGATGACTTGGATGCACTCACCCCCGTGATGGAACAGCTTAGCGGTCTGTCGGGGTACCCGTGGCAGCAGTTAACTTGGTTCCGCGATGGTCACACGTGCGGATTTAAGTTTGGTGAATATTCGGCATTGCTGTTGCTCGATGACGCCAACGGTAGCCGATTGACGGGCGTTGAGCCAGAAAGGCTACCAGAGTTCCGTGGCGACCCAGTCAACTTGTTGTGGATGTTGCCAATGACGGAATTACAGCTCGCGCAGCTTAAAGAGGGAACGTTGACCGTTGATGAATTGGTAAACCAGTGGAGCTCGGTTTAGACGTGAAGGTTTGCCGGCTGGCCTTTACATGATTGTCGTTTTTCGCCATTGCGGATGAGGGCAACCTTGCGGCGTTTCTGAAAAATCCATTCACTGCAGCGATTTTGATTTTTTTGGGAAAGATCAGACTTTTTTCGCCGAAATAGGTGGAAGTTGCGTAACAAATCTTTCGCGAAGCAGCCTATCTTCGCGACCGGCGATTAATTGGCTGGAATTTGTGCAATTGCGTGTTACCCTTGAACATAGTTAGCAGGATCGACCACTTCCAATCGAACCTGCAGTCTGGGACGAGGTCTGTAGTAATGGCAATGTTTGAATCAAACTGATGCCAGCATCCGCTCATGTTTCCACAGTCAAAATTTTGCTTTGTACGCAGAATACGGATAGGATTAGAGATGGCGGATGTTTTGTCAGTTGCGACTGAACAAGCTTAGACCACTTCCTTGTCAACTTCGCGGCGTGTTGTTTTAGACGGCAACAAAACGGGTCTCGACTTTTTCTCTATTCCAAAATTAATCCTATGACAAATTCACTCAGGTGTTTTGCAAACATTCGTTTTGCGATTCTGATCGTTGTAACGGTCTCATTCTCGATCGCGTTTTCTGACTCGATCCTCGCCTTGCAAGTTAAATCGACTGGTCGATTTAATCGTAAGGGTGTCGTGCGGGCAATTTCAGCGGGACAGATCACCGTTCGCCACTACGACGGTGAACGTACTGTTTACAAGGTTCAAGACAAAGACGAATCGGCGATGGCCGTGGGTGGAGCCATCGGTCGTAATCCAGCCGAGATTATGGTTAAAGGTTCCCTTTCACGCGACTTTGCTCAATCTGGCATGCTTGTCCGCATGGAAGCCAAGATGACTCGCACGGGGAAATCGCTGGTGCCGATCAAGCAGTTCTATGCCGTTGATCTGGACGAAGAACTTCGGGTCGATGCGATGGAGTCACTTGAGGACAACACCGAATTAATGTTCAACATCGTCGGACGAGTGGTACGTACCACGGGTTCGGGTTTGCTGTTGCAGGTTCCCAAGTCGCGGTTCGCGCGCGATGGCCGAATTGAAATCAAAGTGGATCCCGAGGCCACCTTGGAGTTTGAGATGGACAGTCTCAATCGAGTCATTCCGGGGGACACTGTCGAAAGTATGTCCGGGGTCAGCTATTCCAACGGCGACAACGTCATCAGAACAATTGAAATAACGATGTCGGCGGTTCGCAAGAAAATCGAGACCGTTGACTCATGGCATGATCAATTGGTTCAGAAGTATGGCTATCTCTCGGATGAGCCCGTCCCTACGCGCATGGTTAAGTCACAGCACTTTCACCTGTATACCGACATTTCTGAACTTCAGGCCAAAGTATTGTTGGCGAAATTAGAAACGATGCACGGTTTGATCAAGCGATACTTTGGCACCCAACCCAAAGCGGCCATCGAATGCTACATTGTGCAGAATTTCGCCAATTGGGATGGCGACTCTAGCATCAATGCTGCCGCGCGAACTGCAATTGAAAACGGGTCTGGCGTGACGGTCTCCGGCAGTGGACCGGGATTGATGAGCGTTCAGAATGGCGTGGCCGGAAGTGGCCAAAAAAATACATCGTCCAATCTCACCAACTCGTATGGAGTGTCTATTCCACGAGCAACGGTTTATTCGTGCGACAATCACAATATCGTTCAACACGAAGCTGTTCATGCTTTCTGCATGATGGCGTTTGGTTCGACAGGGCCGACATGGTATTCCGAGGGCATGGCCGAGATGGGCAACTATTGGCGTCCCAAAGATGTTTCGGTCAACATCGATCCCGTGGTTATTGACTACTTGGCTTCGGCGCCGCGTAAGTCGATGGTTGAAATCGTCAACGAAGAACAAATTACAGGCGACTCTTGGCAAGCATACGCTTGGCGCTGGGCTTTGTGCCATTTGCTGGTCAACAATTCGAATTACGGCTCTCGTTTTAAGAAACTGGGCGTCAACATGATGAAGGGGCAGATTGGCGATTCGTTCTACGACGCCTTTGGAGAAGATGAAAACAAATTGGCATTTGAATACGACCAATTCTTGCAAAACATGTCCAATGGTTATCGAGTTGGACTGTGTAAGTGGGACTGGAAGACTAAGCCTTCGGAGCTAAAGCCCAAAGCGACTTCCAAGAATGCTGTGATGGCCCGCAAGGGTTGGCAGGCCACCAAGGTCCAACTAGTGAAAGGACAGTCCTATGATTTTGCCGCCAAGGGGACTTGGAAGCTCTCCGAAGATGGCGAGGCAGTTTCAGCCAATGGCGCTGAGGGAGGCGACGGGGAAGGGCGCTTGATTGGTGCTATCTTCAATGCATTCGAACTTTCCGAACCCTTTAAGCTTGGGGAAAGGGGCCGTTTTGTAGCCAAGTTCGACGGGCAGCTATTTCTGCGGTGCGATGATCGCTGGAATGAATTAGCTGACAATTCCGATCAACTGGCGGTCTATTTGCGGCTGAGTAAGACGAAGTAGTTCCGCGTTCGAATTGCCGACTTTAGCCAGCGGCTCGCTGAGGAACAATTGATCTTCGACACCAATTTAGGTGTAGCCGAAGTCGCCAGACTTGGGATGGATTGCGATGCCTTACGGGCAAACGTTCCAATCTCTGGCGAGATCGGTTACCATGAAAATTAGCCGGTTGACCAGTCGCAGCGGGTGGATTAACCTTACGCATATGATTCAAAATGCAACAAACCACGGCCACCATCAACATTTCCTGTATTAGGATTAAGTGGACGGTTTTGCATTAATAGACAACAAAACGCCGACCACTTGGTCGGCGTTTTTCGTTTGTAGGTCAGTTTGTTAATCACTCTGGCAGGATGAAAGACACAGACTCGGTGGCTTTCTCTTTCAAAAAAACAACAAGGTTTATGTAACGATGCCAGATCAACGCGACCAAAACACCATGCGAATCGCCTTGCCCAAGGGCCGCATGTTTGACGAAATTGTTTCCCTCCTCAAAGGAGCTGGAATCTCAATCCGTAACTCCGAACGCGGCTACCGTCCGCAGCTTTCCTTGCCTAACACCGACGCGAAAATGCTCAAACCGCGCAATGTGATTTCGATGTTGGCCGCGGGAGCGCGCGACTTCGGTTTCGCTGGTGCCGACTGGATCTATGAGATGGGTGTCGATGTGCATGAAGTGCTGGACACGCAGCTGAATCCCGTTCGGTTGGTCGTCGCAGCACCACACGAAGTGCTGATCGACGGCGTGCTACCCAAACGTCACCTCGTCGTTGCCTCGGAGTATCCGAAAATGGCGAACGACTGGATCAAGAAAAACAACCTCGATGCGGAAGTCTTGACCACTTATGGTGCGACCGAGGTTTTCCCTCCCGAGGACGCCGACATTATCATCGATAACACAGCGACAGGGTCAACCTTGCGAGCCAATGGCTTGGTGATCATCGACGAGGTTATGAAATCATCGACGCGGTTGTACGCGTCGCCTGATGCCATGAAGAATGCTGCCAAGAAGCAACAGATCGAAGATTTCGCGATGTTGATTGACGCGGTCCTGCAGGCGCGGAAGCGCGTGATGATGGATTTGAACGTGGCCAAAGAGAACCTAGACTCCGTACTAAATTGTTTACCCAGCATGCGGCAGCCAACCGTTTCGCCGCTCTCGGATACAGGTTGGTTTGCCGTTCGTTCGGCCGTTCCACGAAAAGAGCTGGCAGCCATTATTCCAAAACTGAAAAATTGTGGTGCTCACGACATCGTCACTTCATCGGCTGAACAACTGATGTCGTAAATGGAATTCAATGGCCGGTCGTGAATTCGATCAGCGCATTGAACTGTCGCTGTGTTCCCGCCCAATCTCCATAAGAGACTGGCTACCAGAAACCTCACGACCAATCCCATGGCTTATAACCCGCCCGCTTTTAAGAACGAAATCACGCTGCAATTGTCGCGGAACGAATCGTCCTGCCCGATCGAAGATCTGCCGGGCGAATTGGGCGACCAAGCCGGTTTGGTTCCTCGTTATCCTGATCACCGCGCTGTGCAGCAGGCCATCGGCGACTGGATTGGTGTGGATGGCGACCGGATTGTGGTCACTGCCGGAGGTGACGATGCGATCGATCGAATCATGCGCGCCTCGATCACGTCCGACAGATCAAACGTGGTTTGTCACGCACCGTCGTTTGAAATGTTCGCCGTCTACGCAAAGAACTATTGCGGAACGTTGGTGGAAACGAATTGGGAATCGGGCGATTTCCCAGTCGAAGAATTCTGCTCGCGCATCGACGATACAACAGCTGTCGCCGTTGTGGTTTCACCAAACAATCCAACAGGCGGAACTATTTCGACCGAAGACATCACTAAAATTGCCCAAGTCGCGGCAAAGCACGATGTGAGGCTGCTGGTTGACAACGCCTATGTTGAATTTGCCGACGAAGATCCGACAGCCGAGCTTGCCAAGATTACCAACGTTTCGATGGTCCGCACGTTCTCGAAAGCTTGGGGACTTGCAGGATTAAGAATCGGTTACCTGATCGCGTCCGACGCCGCTTATGCGACAGAAATCCGAGACACCTCCGGCCCGTTTCCCGTTAGTTGTCTGTCATTGGAGACAGCGCGGCGTGGTATTGAACAGTGTTTGCCGGCAATGCAGCAGAGCGTTGATACCGTCAAGGCGTTACGCGCGGTCTTTGAAGCGGTGGTGTCCGATTGTGGTCTCTCATCGGTTCCCTCGGGCGGTAACTTTTTACTGGTCAGTTTTGAAGATGCCAAAATCGATTCAGATATTGCTTGGCAGCGACTGGGTGAGGCCGGCATCGGAGTACGAAAGTTTCCGGGTTCCGAACTGCTCAAGAACCAGTTGCGAATCACGATCCCCACCAATGTGACCGACTATCTTCAGTTGGCCACCGGATTCTGTAGTGCGCTTGAGGTCGATCCTGAGATTGCAAAAATGGCATTACTATCCTCTGGCAGTTCTATCGCTGATGTTCCGGTTGGCGAGGTCGTTGAATTTGAATCGGGTAGCCGCGTTGCGGACAGCAACCGAACGACCAAAGAAACCAAGATCGATATCGAGCTTGAATTAGACGGGACCGGTAAGATCGAAATTTCGACGGGCATCGGATTCATGGACCACATGCTGACCGCGCTCGCGTTCCACAGTGGTATGGATTTGAAGTTGATTTGCGATGGCGATTTGCACATCGACGACCACCATACTGCCGAAGACTGCGCTTTGGCGCTGGGGTCGGCGATCGATGCTGCTTTGGGGCCACGCAAAGGCATCAAGCGATTCGGTTATGCGTATGCTCCGTTGGATGAGGCGCTGGCACGAACGGTGATCGATTTGAGCGGACGTCCATGGCCGGAGGTTCATTTGGACCTTGAGCGTGAGATGGTGGGGACTTGGGCGTGTGAGAATATCACGCACTTTTTCCAATCTCTGGCGATGACACTGAAATGCTCTCTGCATGTTGACGTGATTCGCGGCGACAATGATCACCACAAAGCAGAAGCGGCCTTCAAGTCGCTGGCCAAAGCGCTTGGGCAGGCGTTGACGCGCACTGCCGGAGAGGTGCCCAGCACCAAAGGCGTTTTATAGATTGGGCATTGATGGTAGCTGAAGTCGCCAGACTTCAGATGACGGCCTTCAAGCTTTCACTAACCTTACAGTAGCCGAGTGAAGACTCGTTCAACATGATTCAGATCATCAATACAGGCGTTGCCAACATTCGATCACTGCAGGCGGCATTTGATCGTCTGGAACTGCCGTGGAACTTGACCGAAGACCCGGCGCTGATTCGCGACGCGAGCCATGTCGTGTTGCCGGGGGTGGGTGCCTACGCCGCCGCTGCGGAGGCCATCGATGCGCTGGACTTACGAGAAACGATTATCGATCGTCTGACCGATCCGGCTAAATCGACGCTTTGCATCTGTCTGGGGATGCAATTGTTGGGCACTTCGTCGGAGGAGAGCCCGGGAATTAGGGGATTGGGAGTGATTGATGCCCAGATCACGCGGTTTGGCGATGGGGTGCAGGTTCCCCAATTGGGCTGGAACAACGTTGTTCCCGATGCTTCTTGTGCCGATACCGTTTACCCAGCCGGCGAGGCCTATTTTGCGAACTCGTTTCGATTGGTTGAGCCTCCCCAAGGCTGGAATTTTGCAACTACCGATTACGACGGCCAATTCGTTAGCAGCATTTGGCGTGGCAAAACCTTGGCTTGTCAGTTCCATCCCGAACTATCCGGCGACTGGGGCCAAGAATTACTTCAAGCGTGGGCGTCCTAGTGGGGTAAGCATCCTGCCTACCATCGTACAATCGCATAGATTCGCAAGCTGGAAGCTTACGCCACCACTTACCGAAAACTGAATACCTCACACCGATCTCCATGTTAAAACCCCGCATCATCCCCTGCCTTGACGTCAACGACGGGCGCGTCGTCAAAGGCGTAAAGTTTCAGAATCTGCGCGACGCGGGCTGTCCGGTCGAACTCGCAGGGCACTACCAAGAACAAGGCGCCGATGAACTGGTCGTACTGGATGTTTCAGCAACGCGTCAGGCGCGCCTCGCGATGTTGGAGACGATCGAAGGCGTGCGCAAACAGCTATCGATTCCGCTGACTGTCGGTGGCGGTGTTGGTTCGGTGGAGGATGCCGGCCGGTTATTGAATGCGGGTGCCGACAAGGTCAGCATTAATTCGGCGGCGGTCAACAATCCAGATCTTGTCAACGAAATGTCGGTCCGGTTTGGGGCGCAATGCACTGTGGTTGCGATCGATGCCAAACGCAAGACAGACGCTCCGGATCTGTGGCAAGTCATGACGCGCAGTGGCACGCAAGGCGAGGGCATTGACGCGGTTAATTGGGCCGCTGAGGCTCAGCGTCGTGGTGCGGGCGAAATTCTATTGACCAGTTTTGATCGCGATGGCACCCGCAGCGGATACGATCTCGAGCTGATGTCGGCCGTGACGACTGCTTGTGCGTTGCCCGTCATTGCCTCTGGTGGGGCCAATTCGGTCGAGCACATGGTGGAGGCGTTTGCCCACGGCGCTCATGCGGTGCTGGCGGCATCAATTTTCCACGATGGCAATATGACTGTCGGTGACGTGAAACAGAAACTGATCGAAGCCGGAGTGAATGTTCGCCAATGATTGTTCCCAAACTAATCCTTAAAGCTTCGGCGCTGGAGACAATAGACTCGCGCGCACAGCTCCTATCGGAAATCCGGCATGCGTCCCTATTTGGATCGGCGTGTCTTGTTTCAGAAGACACGCTGACCGAGGAACAGTTGTCTCAACTTGGGCGCGTCGTCAAACAGTCCAGCGGCTTCGTCAATCTGCAACTTCAGTTGGCAGGTGTTGATGATGCAGCGGCTTTGGAATTGTTGAACATCGGTGCGGCCAAAATAGTGACGACTGCTTCGGGGCGTGCCGCATTTGAATTGATTCCAGATGATCGAATTCTGATTCTGCGGACTTCGATTGACGGGGCAGGGCAGGGCGATCAGGTATTTGTTCAGTCGCCAACTGCCGACCAATTAGTCGATCTAGAAAAGCAGCGCATCGATGCCTGCGTCGATTCGACGTGGTTAGATCAGAACTCCGAAACGGTCGTCGATTATTTCTGTGGAATATTGCAGTCCGACCGCCCGGACGGTTTGTGGCCCACGATTATCTGTGATTCACTTGGCATCGCATTGGGGCTGGCATATTCGAATCGTGAGAGTCTCCTGCATGCGATCGCTCAACGCCAAGGTGCTTACTGGTCGCGCTCGCGTGGCGGTTTGTGGGTCAAAGGCTTGACCAGCGGTGCGACTCAGGCACTGCACTCGATTCGTTTTGATTGTGATGCGGATTGTCTCCGATTTACCGTGACACAGGATCCGCCCGGCTTCTGTCATCGCAATACGCACACGTGTTTTGGTGAAGAACGATCGATAGCCACGGTTGTGCAAAGGCTGAAAGAGCGCATTGAATCGCCGGACGCCAAATCGTTCACTCGAAAATTGGCCGGCGACGCTGAGATGCTGCAGAAAAAACTGCTCGAGGAGGCAGGGGAATTAGCTGACGCCAATCAAGGGGACGATCGTTACGAGGTGGCTTGGGAAACTGCGGACGTGATGTATTTTTCCCTAGTCGCGATGCTCAATAACGGGGTAGGGCTGGATGAAGTCTATGCCGAACTGGCGAGGCGGATGAATCGTATTGTGCGTCGCAAGAACAAACTGGAATCTTGAAGTGACCGAAATCATCAAACAAATGCGCGCTGCAGAGTTCTCTGCGGACAATCTCACGCACTCGATCGACGCGACAACATTGGCTCAATCGCAGGCGATCATCGATCGCGTACGCTCGGAAGGCCTGTCTGGCATCCGTCATTTTGCAAATGAATTTGGTGAGCGCACGGCCGATCAGTCCATTGAAATTGAACGGGCAGAACTCGAAGCGGCATCTCAGCGAATTGAGGCGGCGGATCTAGCGTTGCTACAGCGCGTGGCGGGGCGCATTGAAGCGTTCGCGACGGCACAATTGAACTCAATTTCCGAAATCAGTGTGGATGTTCCCGGCGGAACAGCGGGCCACACCATTGAACCGATTCGCAGCGCTGGATGCTATGCGCCGGCGGGACGATTTGCGTTGCCATCGACGGTGCTGATGACGGCAGTGACCGCTAGGGTCGCCGGTTGTCAGCGCGTTGTGGTGGCGTCACCCAATCCAACCGACATCATGATGGCAGCCGCATTTGTAGCGGGAGCAGATTCGATGTTGGCGATTGGTGGCGCGCACGCGATCGCTGCGATGGCTTACGGTTTCGATGGATTTGACCGTTGCGATTTGATCGCCGGGCCCGGTAATCGCTGGGTAACGGCGGCGAAGAAAATCGTCAGTGGCGACTGCGGAATCGACATGCTGGCCGGTCCTTCGGAATTGGCTCTCGTTGCGGACGGTTCTTCCGATCCAGCGATGATCGCAGCTGATCTATTGGCCCAAGCGGAACACGATGTCGATGCGCGTCCGTTTTTGATTCTAACAGACGGTTCGATCGCTGACGCGGTGAAAGCACAACTGGAGTCGCAACTGAAGGAACTACCCGGCGAGGATGTTGCCTTGCAGTCTTTGGCCAACAACGGGGCAATGATCATCTGTGAGAATGTTGACCAAGCGATTGAGATTTGCAATCGACTTGCGCCGGAGCATTTGGAATTGCACTTGGCCGACGCTGCTACGGTGGCGGAAAAAATTCAACATGCTGGTTGTATCTTTATTGGTCACCAATCGGCTGAAGTGTTTGGCGATTACGGTGTTGGCCCGAATCACACATTGCCGACGGCGGGAACGGCCCGATTTACTGCCGGGCTTAATGTATTCACCTTTCTGCGCATTCGGACTTGGTTGAGGCTCGATAGTCCGCCTCAGTCATTGATCGATGACACGGCCCGCCTAGCCGAGATCGAGGGCTTGATTGGCCACCAACGTTCAGGGCGGAAGCGGAAATCCTCTAATAGGGGCTAGAAGCAGATGACAGAAAGATTGAGTGTTTGATCTCGTAATCTTTTTGTCACTAATTTTTCTGTCAACTCAGGATTTCGTTATCGTTGACAGCGCCACTTTTCTGTGAGTTATATTCAATCATTGGATGCGTTTGAGTGGATTCGCGGCAAGTAAGCGGCGCCAAATAGTGACAGAAAGATTGAGTGTTTGATCTCGTAATCTTTTTGTCACTAATTTTTCTGTCAACTCAGGATTTCGTTATCGTTGACAGCGTCACTTTTCTGCGAGTTATGTTCAACCGTTGGATTCGTTTGAGTGGACTCGCGGCA